>MWBV01000016.1 GCA_002069705.1 Candidatus Diapherotrites archaeon ADurb.Bin253
ATTTGGATGAATTCCTGTTACAAAATTAGGACTACATGGGTTTTGCATGTTTGTGTAATTTAATCTCCAGTATGGATCAGTTTCTGGAACATTCAAGTATGAACCATTATTCAATGCATTCCAAGTTGCATATGATAGATTTGTTGCATTCCATGCATAGTTAAGGTATGAACCATTATTCAATATCTGAATTATGGTTGTGTTTAGATGTGTTAGATTTGCATCTGATTGTAGTTTAGTATAGAATGTATTGTTTATCCAAGAATCATCGTATATTCCTGCAGCAACTCTTGTATCAACATAATCCTTCATTGTGCTATTTGCATAATTTACATAATTTCTCATTGAAAGATTCTGTATTCCAACATATTGTGTCATTGTGTTATTTGTGTAATTAACAAAATGTCTCATTGAAACATTCATTGCAAACATTGAATTATTAACTGAATCATTAATATCGTTTATTTCAGATTTAGTGTAGTAATTCAAAAGATTTGAAATATTTACAAATGTTGAAATAGCCCAGCTCACAATTGATTGATTATAAGTTGTTATTTTTGAATCAATTGTATGGTTTAATTTAGTTTCATTAAATGTAACAGTTACACTTCCGCTAGAAGAACCACCAGTTAAATAAATATTATCAGTATAAACTGCATCAATATCACTCGAACCATCAGCAGAAACATCAGAACAATACCATAAACCAGAAGTTGCATTCCATTTAACAACTTGTTCATTCATACAACTTAATCTTGTTAAAGTGTCATTGTAAATTGAATCTTCAACTCTTGCATCAACGTATTGCATCATTGTGTAGTTTGTGTAATTAATTGTGTAATTAGCCCAGTTTACAAGGGAAAGATTTTGCAAAGTGAAGTTATCTAAAGTCATGTAAGAAAGATTAGTCATATTTGTGTAAGTTCCATTATTCAATGCAGCCCAAGTTGCATATGAGAGATTTGTTGCATTCCATGCAGATACAAGCATATAACTTTCATTTGTTGCATTCCATGCATAATTAAGGTATGAACCATTATTCAATATCTGAATTATTGTTGTGTTTAGATGTGTTAGATTTGCATCTGATTGTAGTTTAGTGTAGAATGTATTATTTATCCAAGAATCATCGTATATTCCTGCAGCAACTCTTGTATCAACATAATTTCTCATTGAAAGATTCTGTAATGTGAAGTTATCTAAAGTCATGTAAGAGAGATTAGTCATATTTGTGTAAGTTCCATTATTCAATGCAGCCCAAGTTGCATATGATAAATTTGTTGTTGAACTCCATGATCTGTTAAATGCAGTGTAGTTTAAAGTCCAATATGGATCTGTTTCTGCTGCTTGTTCAACTGTTCCACAAATGAATGTTCCATTTGGATGAATTCCTGTTACAAAATTAGGACTACATGGATTTTGCATGTTTGTATAATTTGCAGTCCAATATGGATCAGTTTCTGGAACATTCAAGTATGAACCATTATTCAATGCATTCCATGTTGCATATGAGAGATTTGTTGCATTCCATGCATAGTTAAGGTATGAACCATTATTTAGTATCTGAATTATGGTTGTGTTTAGATGTGTTAGATTTGCATCTGATTGTAACATAGTGTAGAATGTATTATTTATCCAAGAATCATCATAAATTCCTGAAGCTACTCTTGTATCAACATAATCCTTCATTGTGTTATTTGCATAATTAACATAATTTCTCATTGAAAGATTCTGTATCCCAACATATTGTGTCATTGTATTATTTGTGTAATTAACAAAATGTCTCATTGAAAGGTTTTGAGCATCAACATAGCTTGTAGTTGCATGGGTTAAGAATATTGAATAGTTTGCATTCCAATTAGGTTCACCAATTGATGCAACTGAATTTATGTAATTAGTTACAGATTGATTATTTAAGTTGATTAAATAAGTTTGAGAAGCATTTTGTAAGTTTACATAATTTCTCATTGAAAGATTCTGTAATGTAAAATTATCTAAAGTCATGTAAGAGAGATTAGTCATATTTGTGTAAGTTCCATTATTCAATGCATTCCATGTTGCATATGAGAGATTTGTTGTTGAACTCCATGATCTGTTAAATGCAGTGTAATTTGAAGTCCAATATGGATCTGTTTCTGCTGCTTGTTGAACTGTTCCGCAGATAAATGTTCCATTTGGATGAATTCCTGTTACAAAATTAGGAGTACATGGGTTTTGCATGTTTGTGTAATTTAATCTCCAGTATGGATCGGTTTCTGGTGGTAATACTTGAGTGTTAGTTGAATTTACCCATAAAATATAATTAGTTACTGATTCATTATTTGTAAATATTTTATCGTCTATACTATTATTTATCCAAGAATCATCATAAGTATCTCCAGAAATTCCTGTAAGATGACTTCCATCACCTATAAAATAATCTGCTGTTACATTGCCACTAGTAATTATATCTCCACTACCAGTAATTGTTCCATTGAATTCTATATCTTGAACAAATAATTTACCTATTCTTGAAATTAAACTTCCTAACCAACCAAAGAAACCTGTATGAGAAGTTGTTATATTTCCTTCAAAAGTTTCAGATTGATTCTTCAATGCGTAGTTTGTTAAATCTACTGAACCAGAACCTAAATCATCTATTTCACATAAAACACTTCCATTTTCATAAATAACTCTTATTGAGCTTCCAGCAGGACAGGAGTTGATTAAAGAAAAGTTTACAAAAGTTATATTATTTATTGGGCCTACAGCTGATTGAAATTCCAGTCTTTCGTTTCCATCAAAATCTAAATCTTCATTGTTTATTTTATAATCTTTCCAATAACTTCTTCCATATTCTAAATTTGGATTAATCATAACATTCCAGGAACCATTAACTATTCCTCCTTCAAAAGTTTGTTCAAAGATAAGATTGCCTCCTGTTGGACTGTCATAGATACTTATAGTTAAATTAGCAAGAGCAGTAAGATTACCTGTAGAAACATCCCTAACATCTGTACCTTGATCTGATACTAAGAAAGCTGAACTAAATCCAATACAAAAAGTTAATATCGTCAATAAATACAGCAGTTTATTTTTCATTTCCTTTTGCCTCCTTTTTTAATAACTCTATTAAAGCTTTATTCAAAGATATTGAACGAGGAACAGTATTCTTCCATTTTTCCCAAATTTCCTCTGGTATTTCTAACAAAAATTTTTTGACATCTCCTCTTTTATTCATCTTACTAAGTAACGATTACTGTTAGTTAATTTTTATTAATCATCGTTAACGTTTGTTAATCTTTATTAACTGTTGTTAACAATTGTTAATTATAGTTAATTTTACTTAGTATTTAAATGTTTTGAATTATATATAAAGATATATAGAAAGGCTAATATTTTTAAAAGTAAGAAATATATGCATCATATAAAAGAGATGAAAAATGATAATAGTTAATTTAGGACTGGCTATACTTTTTTTAATTATACTTGTAAAGTTTGCAGGATATGCTATCAAATATTCTTCAAAAATAGCGAGAGCGCTTCATCTCCCAGAATTTATTGTAAGCTTTTTTATAATTGCTGTTGTTTCAGTTTTACCTGAAGCAACAATCTCTATAATGTCTGCTATAAATGGAAATTCTCAGCTTGGATTAGGAACTCTATTAGGTTCAAATATAGCTGATTTAACATTAGTTTTTGGAATAGTTGCTTTAGCTTCATCTGGGGGCATAAAAGTTCAGAGTAAAATATTAAGAAAAAATACTTTTTATTTGATTTTATTGGCTTTCCCTCTTTTATTGGGAGTAGATGGAGAATTATCAAGATTAGATGGAGGAATATTGGTGATTATTGGAGGATTATTTTTCTATAAACTTTATAGTGAGAGTAAAAGGTTTAGTAAAAAATTCGGTGATTCTAAGAGGGAGCCATTTATGAAAAATCTAGTACTTTTAATAGTATGTCTTCTTGTTATATTGGCTAGTGCTTTTTTCACAGTTAAGTATGCAGAAAAATTTGCCTACGATATTAAAATACCTGCAATGCTTATAGGTATAACTGTTTTAGCTATTGGAACTTGCCTTCCAGAACTAGCGTTTTCACTTAAAGCTGTAAGAAAAAACCATGATGATTTAGCACTTGGAGATATTTTAGGAACAGTAATTGCTGATGGAACAATCATTCTTGGAATTGTGGCTTTAATACAACCAATAGTTTACAATCCTCCAAGTATGTATTTATTAGGTGGAGCATTGTTCTTAGGAAGTGTTTTTACAATATCATTTATGAGGTCAGATAAAAAAATTGATAAAAAAGAAGGATTAATCCTTATATTCTTCTATATAATATTCCTGATATTACAGTTTATTTTAAATGATTTTATAAATATCTAATCTAAATTTATTTTGGAATAAATCTTTTTTTGTCATAATGCAAATAATGGGTATGCTTAACAATTTCAAACCAAAGCATACCTAATAAAGCAACCCCAAATGAAATTCCCAATTCCTTTATTGTTAATGTACTGAATCTAAATACCTCATTGAAAAATGGGGTATACAAAGATAGAGCCAAAAAGAATAATGCACCTATAGCAACAAACCAGAATGCTTTGTTTTTTTCTAAAATAGTTTTGTAAAATGGTTTAGAGATTGATCTGCTGCTTAAAATTAAAAGTAAACTTGAGAAAATTAAATTAGAAAAAGCCATTGCACGAGCAAGATATTCATTGTTTGTGGATTTAAATGTGAAGTAGAACAAAGCAGCCATACTAAGAAGCATTCCTAAACCTTGAAAGATACTATGATTTAAAGTTCTTTTATTAAATATTTTTTCTTTTGGATTACGAGGTTTTCTTTTCATTATATTTTCTTCTGCCTTTTCAGCTTCAAAAACAATTGAACAAGTTGGGTCTATTATTAATTCCATAAATAAAATATGAACAGGTAACAAGATTAAAGGCCATCCAAAAATAAGGGCTAAAACAGTTATACCTAATATGGGTATGTGCATTGAAAAAACATAAGACATTGCTTTTCTTATATTGTCAAAAACTCTTCTTCCCATTTTCACACCATTAACTATTGAAGTGAAATTATCATCTAAAAGAACAATTGAAGAGGCCTCTCTTGCAACATCTGTTCCTCTCTCTCCCATTGAAACACCTATGTTAGCAGATTTAAGAGCAGGAGCATCATTGACTCCATCCCCTGTCATTGCAACAATTTCTCCATTTGACTTAAGAGCATTAACTAATCTTAATTTCTGCTGTGGAACAACCCTTACAAATATGTTTACATCTTTTATTTTCTTTTTTAACTGAGAATCAGATAGGTTTTCAAGTTCATCTCCTGTAATATATTTATCTGGGTTTTTTAATCCAATTTCAAGTGCAATATTCTGGGCAGTTCCGTGATAATCTCCTGTAATCATTATGACCCTTATTCCTGCATCATAACATTCTTTAATTGCTTGAGGAACAGTTGGACGTATTGGGTCTTCAAATCCGATTAAACCTACAAACTCAAAATCAAACTCATGTTGGTCTTTTGGTAAAGGTCCGATTGAAGAAGATTTTGCTACAGCAATAACTCTTAATCCTTCTTTTGAAAAAGAAGCAACTTCTTTTAAGATTCTTTTTTTGTTGTTAAAATCCATCCTACATAGCTCTATTATTGCTTCAGGTGCTCCTTTAGCTGCAACTATATTTTCTGATTTTCCTCTTTTTGACCAAACATGTGAAATTGCCATTAACTTATCTGATAAAGGATATTCTTGTAAAAGATGCCAAGTCTTGTGAATAAATTTAGATTCATTTCCTCTGGATAATTCTTTCAAGGCCTTTTCCATTGGGTCAAAAGGTTCTTTTTGACTTGCTAATATTCCATATTCAACAACCTCATGGAATTGTTCTGGTATTTTTTTATTGTTTTCAATAAAGCAAGTTTGATTGTTCCAATAAAGTTTAGTAACTGCCATCTTGTTTTGAGTTAAAGTGCCTGTTTTATCAGTACAAAGAACAGTTGTTGAACCTAATTCTGAAATTGCCTGTTGTCTTCTTATTAAAACATTTTTCTTGGACATTCTCCAAGCCCCTAATCCTAAAAATAAAGTTAAAACAACAGGGAACTCTTCTGGAAGAACAGACATTGCAAGAGTTACTCCACTGAGCATAGCTTCAATCCAGTTTCCTTTTAAGATACCATAAGCTATAATAACCAGAACGCAGGCACTTATTCCATATATTGCAAAATACTTAACTAAAGAATTTGTTTCTTTTTGTAAATTGGTTTTTTCTGTCTTTATAACTTCTAAAGACTTTCCAATTTTTCCCATTTCTGTTTCAATTCCTGTGCTTTTTACAATTGCTATTGCTGTTCCCCTAACAACTAAAGTTCCAGAATAAATAAAAGGAGTATTTTCTCCTCCTGGCTTTTGCATGAGTATCTTGAAGTTTTTTGTTGGTTTCTTTTTAGTAGCAACAGATTCTCCTGTAAGAATGCTTTCATCAACAAAAAAATTAGTTGAAGTCACAACAATTGCATCTGCTGGAACTCTATCTCCTTCAGAAAGAACAATTATATCTCCCTGAACAACTTCTCTTCCAGGTATTCTTTTTCTTTGTCCTCCCCTTATAACCAGAGCTCTTGGGCTAGATAAATTTCTAAGTGCATCCAAAGCTTTTTCTGTTTTATTTTCCTGATAAATTGTTATAAATATTATAACAACAACAAATCCTAAAAGCAAAAAAGATTCTTTTATATCTCCTAAAATCAAATAAATTATCCAGCAAAAAATCAAGAGTAGAAACATTGGTTCCTTAAGGACTTCCAATACAATCTTAAAAGTTGTTTTTCTTTTTTCTCTTGGAAGCTCATTGTATCCGTTTTTTTGTAATCTTGAACTGGCTTCTCTTTCAGTTAAACCAGTTAAATTCATGGATTGCAATGATTCTGTTATACTTTGCATCTTTCCTCTTCAATAAAATAAATAATAAAGAGCTTTATAAGATTAATTATTTAACTAAACCTTTTTTGTTTTCTTTATACATACTTTGCAAGGTCTGAATTTTGCTTTTATGAAATCTTTTTCATCATCAGAAACAAGTTTGTATTTCCTTTTGATAAGTTTGCCAAGTCTACAATTTTTAGTATGGTAAACTCGTGTTTCTTCTGAAGCAACAAAAGAATATTTCAAAGAAGGGGTTCTTTTTTTGGTTTCTTGAGGAACTGTAATAATAGTTGGTTCTGAAGGAACTTCAACAACTTTCTCAACTGGTCTGTCAATGTATACTGTCTTTTCTATTGGTACTTCAATTTCCTTAATAATCTCTTTTTCAACAGGAACTTCTTTTATTACTTCTACTGGCCTGTCTACAAATATTTTCTTTTCAACAGGAACTTCTTTAACAACTGGTTTTTCTATAAGAACGGGTCTTTCAACTCTTTGGACAACAGTGTTATCTACCTGTCTTAATACTTTTGGTTCTATTAAGAAAAATAAAATTGAAGAATATACTACAACAATAACCAAAACAACTATAAGTGAATTTGTTAAATCCAAATCATAATTGATGATTAAAAAAAATCCTATTGCAATGAAAACTATTGCAATAAAAAGTCCAAGAAAAATATGATTTAAGTTCCAGATTCTTTTTTCAACTATCTTTGGTTCTAATCGTTCTGTGCTTACTACTTGATGTCCTTTAGATGTACTAAATACTTCACTCTCCTGACTCCTGTTGAAAGCATTACTTTCTTCTTCTGTATTAAACACCTCTTCCATGAATTATATAAGATTTTGTTATTTTTAATATTAACGGTTAAGGAGATTATAAGTGTAAGAATATCTTTAAAAACATAAGAGGGATTTAAGATGTATGGTTAAAAATATTAAACCAAAAAAAAAGAATAGAAGGTTGATAACTTCTGCATTACCTTATATTAACAATGTTCCTCATTTAGGACATATAGTCGGGTCTCACTTACCTGGAGATATATTTGCAAGATATTCTAGGGCAAGAGGTTATGAAACACTCTATATTGGAGGAACAGATGAAAATGGCTCAACTTCTGAGATTGCTGCATTCAAATTAAATGTTCCAATAGAAAAATTTGCAGATAAATTATACAAAGAACACAAAAAAATATATGACTGGTTTGAAATATCTTATGATAGTTTTTCAAGAACAAGTAAAAAAATACATCATGAGACAGTTAAAGAATTTTTTGAAACAATAAATAAAAAAGGATTTATTGAAAAAAACAAGATGAAGGTTTTTTACTCTCCTACTGAAAATATGTTTTTACCAGACAGGTATGTTGTTGGAGAGTGTCCAAAATGCGGATATCCTGATGCAAGCGGGGACCAATGTGAAAAATGCACTTCTGTTTTAGACCCTTCTCAACTCAAAAATCCAAAATCAACAATATCTGGTGGAAAACTTGAAATAAGAGAAACAGAACACTTGTTTTTGAAATTAGACAGTTTAACACCTAAACTTAAGAAATGGATTCAATCTAATAAATATTTTAGAGAGCAAGTAAGGAATTTAGCTATGGGTTGGATAAATGAGGGATTGAAACCAAGATGCATTACCAGAGATTTAAAGCATGGTGTAAAAGTTCCATTAAAAGAATTTAAAGAAAAGGTCTTTTATGTTTGGTTTGATGCTCCCATAGGATATGTTTCATCAACAAAAGAAATAACAAAGGACTGGGAAAAATTCTGGAAAGATGAAAAATCAGAAGTATACAATTTTTTAGGTAAAGATAATATTCCTTTCCATACAATTTTCTGGCCAGGAATGGTTATTGCTAATGGTGAATTTAATTTACCTAAGAATGTAGTTGGATTGCAATATCTTAATTATGAAGGACAGAAGTTTTCTAAGAGTAAAGGAATTGGTGTTTTCTGTGAAAGGCTTCCTGAATTGAAACTCGAAGCAGATGTTTGGAGACATTATTTAACTCAGATAATACCTGAGACAAGTGATTCTGAATTTAGATGGAAAGACTTTCAAGAGAGAGTTAATTCAGATTTAATCGGAAATTATGCAAATTATGTAAATAGAGTTTTGAATTTTATATATACAAAATTAGACAGAAAGATAACAAAACCTGCATCTAAAGAATTGCAGGAAATTGATAAGAATCTATTGAAAAAAATTGAGGAAAAAAGAAAAAGCATAGGGGACTTAATGGAAAGAGCTGAATTAAGAAAAGCTTATGCTGAAATTCTAGAATTGTCAAGTGAAGGAAACAAATACATTAATGATAGTGAGCCGTGGAATGTTATAAAAGAAAATCCAAAGAGAGCAAATAATATTTTTTATATAAGTGCATTTTTGTTAAAAAATCTTGCAATACTTTTTGCACCTTACTTACCCAAAACCTCTGAAAAAGTATGGAAACAATTAAACCTCAAAGGAAGTCCTAGTTGTTCAGGAGCATGGGAAGAAGCTGAAAAGGACTTTGGAAAAGAACACGAAATAAACAAACCTGAATTGATTTTCAAAAAAATTGAAGACAAAGAAATAGAGGAATACAGAAAAATTACTTCTCAGGGAATAGATTTAACTGAGTTGTTTAAATAATTTCTTAGATATTCTGGAAGATAAATAAAATTATATAGAAAATTTCTTTATTCTTATCCTGTATAAGTCCATTGCTCTTCTAACTAAAGCTTTAGCATCTTTTTGACGAGGATAATTTTGTTTAACCCATTTTTCTCTCAAAATATTATTATATAATCCTATGAAATCACTATCTCTAGAAAGTTCCTCTGCAATTTCTTCAAATTTCCCTCTCTCCTTATTCCACTCTGCTCTTTTTTTATCATCATAGGACTCAAAAATTTTAGGATTTGGTTTTTTACTTTTATGAGAAGATTTAATCTTTGCTTTAACAAATTTTTTACTTGGTTTTTTCTTAACCATATTAAAAATAAGAATAATGATTTAATAAATCTTATTAAATTATAACTTCAAATAAAATTGAACTTTAAAAAACATTTATAAATAGGTTATTCGTTTATTTATTATGCAAAAAACAGCAAACAAAAAAACTGCAAGTGTATTAGTTATTATATTAATAGTAATTGGGGTGGCAACTGCTGTTACGGTGGGTTTATTTTTGTTTCCTTATAATCCTGATGAACCTCCTAGGGCAGATGATGTTGGTTCAACACCTAAAGGAATACAAGAGGTTGTAAATGCAAACAACCAGTTTGCTTTTGATTTATATTCTGAACTAGCAAAAACTGAAAAAGAAAATATTTTTTATTCTCCTTACAGCATATCTGCTGCATTGGCAATGACTTATGAAGGTGCTAAAGGAAAAACAGCAGAAGAAATAAAAGAAGTGTTTCATTTCCCAGAAACTTCTGTATTAAGACCAAATTATGCGGCAATATATAATAAGATTAATGAAGATAATAAAGAATATCAATTAAGCACAGGAAATGCCTTGTGGGTACAACAAGATTATCTGTTGTTAAACGATTACTCTGAAGCTGTTGAAAGATATTATGGGGGAAAAGCATCTAATGTAGATTTTATTAAAGAAACAGAAAAGTCAAGGCAAACAATAAACTCTTTTATAGAAGAACAAACAAATAATAAAGTTAAAGAATTAATTCCAGCAGGACAAGTTGATCCTCTAACTAGATTAGTTATTACAAATGCGATATACTTTAAGGGGACATGGGAATGGGAATTTGATAAATCTGATACTCGTGATAAAAATTTTTATATTACTCCTGAAAATGTTGTAAAAACTCCAATGATGTATATGGATTCAGATAAAGCAACATTTAATTATGCAGATTTAGAAAAATTGCAGATTCTTGAATTACCTTACAAAGGGGATAAAATTTCAATGCTGATATTATTACCTAAGCAAGGAGAAGCATATGATTATGAAAAAGGAGAAAAAATAACTTACAATTACAACTTAGAAGATATTGAATTATCTTCTGAAAAACTTAATGAATATAAATCTGAAATGCAAGAAACAAAGTTAAGTGCAATTTATTTACCTAAATTTAAATTTGATACAAAATACTTTATGGTTTCAACATTAAGTGAAATGGGTATGCCTACTGCTTTTTCTATGCAAGCAGATTTATCTGGTATTGATGGTTCACAAAATTTATACATTCAAAATGTCATTCATCAAGCATTTGTTCAAGTAGATGAAAAGGGGACAGAAGCTGCTGCAGCAACTTCAATTATGATAGGAATTAAATCTGCAATGCCTTCAAATGTCTTTAGAGCAGACCATCCATTTATATTTATAATTCAAGAAAAAGAAACAGGAAACATACTTTTCATGGGAAGGATGACTGACCCTACAAAAGCTCAATAAAATTAAGATAAAGCTAAATTTATAAGGCTCTTATAATTATTCTGTATATGGTGTTAAAGTACAACATTGAATACACTCTCAGTGAGGTTTATCATCTAATTTCAGATATCTTAATTATATTAATAATTTTAGCTGTATTAATATTCATTTTAATTAAATTTAAACTAAATATAAGATTTTTAAAAAAGACAATTGAATTTTCAGAGAAACATAAAAAGAAAATAGAAATCATTTCTTTATTCGTGGTGCTTGTTTTAATAATAATTTTAGTAATTGTTAAAATTAATTCATTAATCCTAGATAAATCTACTAGTGTGAAAGTAGATGAAAAAATTATGATTATTGAGATAGACGATTATTGGAATATTAAGGATACCTCAGATTATTTTGAAAAGTATGGATATACTCGTGAAAGATATACTTCTGTTTCTGACATAATTGATAAATATGGATTTACTGCAACATTAGGAGTGACTCCTTATATTTTTGTAGAAGAACAGGGAAAAAATTATCATTTGAAAGATGATAGATGGATGGTAAGATATCTTAATGGTTTAAAAGAAAAAGGATATGAATTAGCAATGCATGGGTACAATCATTGCAGAAATGAAAATTATTGTCCAAAATATGAAGAAGTCTGGTATAATGTTTATAAAGGAAAAGAAGAGCTTCAAAAAACATTTAAAATTCCTTTTACCACTTATTTCCCTCCAGGAAATTGCTGGACAACAGAACAATACGAAAATGTAAAAAGAGCTGGATTTTTAGTTATTGGAAACACTCATGTTCCAAAAGCCTATTTTGATGAGGAAGTTATTATAACTCCTAAAGGTTATGACCCTATTTATGTATATGAATGGTATGCTTTGGATTTTAGACATACTTCTTATAAAGAATGGATAAAAGAATATGAAAAAAACAACCTATTTATCTTACAATTACATGCTAACACCTTTGATTCACAAGAAAAATTAGATGATTTAGACAAATTCTTAGAATATGTTAAAGAAGATGAAGCAAAAGTTATGACTTATCGGGAGTTTTATAATTATATAAATAATAAAATTAAATCAAAACATAAATCAACTACAGGAAAGATAATTTTAGAGGTTAAATAATATGAAAAAAAATGTGAAAAAGAGTATAAAAAAATATAATCCAATTAAATTAGAGATAAAAAAACCTAAAAATTTATTAATAATTTCTTTAATTGTTGTAATTATTGTTTTTCTTTCTATATCTTATGTAGGTGTTTACCTTCCTAATAGTAAAGTTGCTAGACTTAGCACAGAGAATATTATAATTGAGAGTAAAACAATTGAACTATCTTCTTTAACTCTTGAACAAAAAATAGCGCAGATGATTATGATAAGAGGAGACGAAAAAGACTTGAAATTCAATAATTTAAATGTTGGAGGAATATTCCTTGACAGACAAAAAAGTGAAAAGAATTATAAAAAGCTAATAAAAGAATATCAAGATGATTCTAAAATAAAACTTTTTGTTGCAACAGATATGGAGGGTGCATGGACTCCTTTTCATAATCCTGAACCTCACCAAATATTTCCTGCATTTTCAGAAATAAAAACAAAGTATGAGGCAGAAGATATTGGATTTAAACACGGAGAATTATTAAAAAAAATAGGATTTAATATGAATTTTGCGCCTGTTTCAGAATACTCTGATGCGGTTTATGGGGGAAGAGCATTTTTAGGAACAGATGAAGAAGTAGCGGATAAAGTTGCTTTTTATATTAAAGGGCTTCAGAAAAATGTTTTGGGAGTGTGCAAACACTATCCTGGAAAAGGAATGCAAAAAAACCTTCATATTACTTCAGATAATCAAGAGATATCTAAAAAAGATTTGTATTTATTTGAAGTTTGCAAGACAAACAATATTTCATCTATAATGGTAAGTCATCAGATAGTAACTGGAGAGGTTAATTCTAATGGAAAACCTTCAACAGTTTCAAAAGAAGTTATATCTAAAATAGATAAAGAACTTCTTGTTGTATCAGATGAAATAAATATGAGAGGATTAAGTGATTTCTACAAGGATAAAACTAAAATGTATGCTGATTTAATTAATTCTGGAGAAAATCTCATACTTGATTTTGATTTAAATTCAAGAGAATTATATAAATTAATAAAAGAAATTAAAGAAGAAGTTAAAAATGGAAATATTGATGAAAGTAAAATTGATGAGAGTGTAACAAAGATATTAATTCTTAAAGGATATGAAGTAAAATAGAAACTAGTCCTATTAAAAAGCAATATATTCCAAATAACCAGAATTTATCTTTTTTCACAATATAGTTAAGAAGATTCAAAAATAATAAACTAAATAAGAAACAAACTGTAAATGAAACAATCAAAGTAAGTGCAGGTATTGTCATAACTTCTGCAGAATATTTAATTGTCTCAAATATAAATGCTGCTAGTGCTAAAGGTATAAACATCAAAAAAGAAAACTTAACTGCTTTTTCTTTTTCTATTCCAAAGAACATTGCTGTTGAAATAGTCATACCGCTTCTTGAGACTCCTGGAAGGAGGGCAAGAGCTTGCATTAATCCTATTGAGAATGCACTTTTATTTGAGAGTTTATTTTTAGAGGGTTTTATGAATTTAGTTGAGAATACAATTATTCCTGTAAAAAAGAAAAATATTCCAATTAAAAGGTAAGAGGTTAGAGTGCTTTCAATTAAATCACTTAAAAATAAACCTGCTAATCCTGCAGGAATTATTCCGATTATAAGATATTTAATTAATCTCCAACTTTCTTTGTTGAATTTTAAAATTTCTGATATTTCTTTTCTTGTGAAAATTAAAACTGCAAACAAAGAAGCTAAATGAAGGAAAGTTATAAAGAATAAATTTGGTGTCCCAATAATATTTGAAACAAGTGCTAAATGTCCGTCAGAAGAAATAGGCAAAAATTCTGTTATAGATTGTATTAAAGCCAATATAATTTCATTTAACATTTTCTATTAAGATACAGGATATTTATAAAAACAATTATTTTCCTTCAAGCCAACTGTTAATAGCATCTCCTGTTTGGCCCCATGCATTTCTATGCCATTTCCAGCATAGCACACTTCCATCTTCTCCAATACCAAAATCACAGGTTGTTCCAATTTTTGCGGCTTCAGAGCTTCCAACAAGCCCCCAAATTAAAACAGCTGCAACTATTATAACAACTGCAATTATAATCTTAGTTGAGGTTTTCATAGAGTACTAATGGATATGTGCTTTATAAATATTAAGATTTATTTTCCATTAGTCTCTTAAATTTTTTTCTATATCTTTTTCCAATTATAAAACCTAAACAATCTTTTGAATTACATTTACAGAGGTGGTCTTGATAATTATCTAAATCGTAATCATAATCATAGTTTAATTCTTCTCCTTTCTTTATGTCTCTTATTGAAAATATCCAAATATGATTATTGATTATTTTGTATTTGCAGTTTGGATTACAAGAATGATTAATGTATTTTGCAGGATTCCAAGGAACATCTCCATCAATATCTTGTTTTCTGTTTAATTGAAAGATGTAAACTGCTCCCACACCTGTTTCTTTGGATTTTTTTAATTGTTCTTCATATATTCTTAGTCCTTCTTTAGAAGAAACTATATTTCCCACATATTCTATTATTTTTGTTCCCTTAGGAATATCTTTTCTTGCAAATACTCCCTTTCCATGAACTTTAGAGTTTCTGACAATGTATAAAAGTGAATTTTTTTTCACCAGTGGAAAAATAAAATTTGGTTTAAAAATATTTAGAATGTGTTTATTTAAACAATCTTCTTGGGCTTCGTTTTTCCTTTAATAATTCATTACGATTTTTCCTGACATTTCTTATATCCTCTATTGTAAAAAATGAGTTTGGATTAATTTTCTTTAATATCTTTAAGACATTTTTCAGTTCTTTTCTTTTGACAACAACTAAAATCATTTTAACGTCAATGTTTTGATCTGCACTGTGTCCATCTATTACTGTTAACTGATATCCATTTTTCTTTAATTCATTTACTAATTTTTTAGAATTCTTTATTACAATTATTCTAATCATTGAATTTCCTATTGAAATCTTTTCATCTAAATATATGCCGACATAATTTCCTGTTGCAAAACCAGCTGCATATGCTAATAATAACCAGGGATTTGAAAAATCAGACCATATTTGATTTATTGCCAATAACCAGATTAGAACTTCAAAAAAACCTACTAGAAAAGCAAGTACTTTGAAACCTTTGGAGATAAATATAATTCTTATTGTTCCTAAACTGACATCTGCAATCCTTGCAAAGAATATCAATAAAGGAAGTACTACATATGAAAATATCGCCCCCATGATAAAGATTTATTGTTTAAGATATATAAAGGTTATCTTGAAGTGTTAAAGTGAGAAAGAGATAATTAGGATATAGAATATTAAAAAGAAACACTTAAATAGTATTGGTTCATAAATGATACATATGGTTCAAAACAAAAACAATTTAGATTTAGAAATAATCTTAGTTCTAATAAGGAATAAAACTCATTTAAGAGAAATAGCAAGGACTCTTAATGAATCTCATTCCACAGTTCTAAGAAAAATCAATGAATTAGTCAAAGAGAATATTTTGGATTATAAAAAAGAAGGCAAAAATAAAATCTTTTTCATTAAAAATAATCTGAAAGCTAGAAATTACATTTATTCTGCAGAAATTTATAAATTAAATAAATTATTGAAAAAACATCCAGAATTGGCTATAATCTTTGAAGATATTAAAAGGAATTTTTCAAAAGGTATGATAATCTTATTTGGGAGTTATGCAAAGGGAAATCCTAAATCTGGAAGTGATATTGATATTTATTTAGAAACAAATGACAATAAGTTAAAAAATAAAGTCAAGGAAATTAATTCAAAATTAAGTATAAAAATAGGAAAGTTTGATACTAAATCTCTATTAATTAAAGAAATTATAAAAAACCACATAATAATAAGAGGTTTGGAGGATTTTTATGAAAGAGTTGAGTTTTCTAAAGAAAATTAAAAGAAAAGGAATAATTGAATTAGTTGAATCTTCTGAAGAGATGAAATCATCTTATTTAATTAAAGCTGAAAATTGTCTTAAATCTGCAAAGATATTATTCCAGAATCAGATTTATGAAACTTCATAATTGAAAGGATTTATATACTTAAAAAAGAGTATAATTATACTTAAAATTAGGTATAAATAAACCCTAAAATTGATTAAAGAAAATGTTAACAAAAAAACAATTAAAAATATTGAATACTTTCCAAAAAAATAAGTTTAAAAAACTAACTTGGAAGCAAGTAAAAGAATTATCGAGGGAAAACTCAAGTTCAGTTATACAAGATGCAATCAAGGCATTTTTGAATGAAGAATTAATAACTGAAGAAAAAATAGGGACTTCTAAGATTTATGCTGTTAATCACAAAAACAATAAAGTATACACTTATTTTGAAATTTATAATAAAGAGAATCTGTCAAAACAAGTTTTAAAATCAATTAAAGAATTAGAAGATAGTTTAGATAAACACACTTATTTTTATTCTATTGTTATTTTTGGTTCTTTTGTTTCTGGAGAACAAAAAAAGGATTCTGATTTAGATATAGCAGTTTTTATTGAACAAGAAAATAAAAGAAAAATAGTTGAAGCTGTTTTTAAATCAATGGAAACCAAATCTCTCTTAAAGATAGATGGGCATGTTATAACGAAAGACGAATTTTTAGAGATGCTAAATGTAGACTATGAAAACTTAGGCAAAGAAATAGCAAGAAAACATTTAATAGTTCATAATCCAGCTATATTCTATTCAATGTTAAATGATGGAATAAAACATGGATTTAAACTATAATTTGTATCTTGAAAGAGCTAATAATGAAATAAAATTTTCAGAGATAGGATTAATAATTAGTAATAACAAGAATTTACAAACAGATATTTTTAAAATTGAACAGCCAGAAACATTCTACAATTCAGTTATTTCTCATGCTTATTATTGTATTTTTTATTCTGCTAAAGCTTATTTAGCCAAGAAAGGAATTAAAACAGAACCACCAGAAGAACATAAAAAAACATATAATGAATTCAAGAAATTAGTTTTTCAAGGGATTGTTGATAAAGAATTGTTAAAAATTTACGAGGATGTTATCATAAAAGCAGATACTTTGTTAGGGATATTCAAAATAGAAAAGAAAAAGAGAGGAGAATTTACTTATCAAAAATTATCTCAGGCTAATCTGGAGCCTGCAAATAAAAGTTTAGAGAATGCCA
>MWBV01000017.1 GCA_002069705.1 Candidatus Diapherotrites archaeon ADurb.Bin253
TTAAACCTAACTCCTCTATAAATTTTTTGAAGTATTTCTCTTCTTGCTTTATCTTTGTAGAAACTCCAATACTTTTGTGGATTAGTTTTATTTAATATCTTCCAGAATGCATCCTGTACATTAGGATTTGGAAACTTTGTAAATACAATTGTCTTGCATTCATCTCCAGGAAAATCAACTCCTCTAGAACACTTTGTTGAAAAAAGAATATTCATTCTTCCTTCTTTGAACTTTTTCACCATATTATTTTCTTTGTCTCTGATTTGCAATTCAATTAAATCTTCCCTAGTTATTACATATCTTAAGTCAAATTTTTCCCTTTCAAATCTATCTGGTAAATCTCCAAAACTATTTACATGAATTAATACAGGTTTCTCTGCAATTTCAATACATTTATCCAATGTTTGAAGATATTTTTTTCTTTCTGCTTTACCAGAAAAAAAATTAGAGTATTTACAATCCATTTCTTCACCTGTTCTTAAGATATTTATTTTTCCAGGATTTTCAGTTTCAGCTTCTATAATTTTGAATTTATCAATTCCAAATATTTCTGAAAGAACATCGCTGGAATGAAGTGTTCCAGACATAAGAACAACCACTTTGTTTTTATTTACCATTTCCTGAAATTTTTTTGCAAGATTTATTGTTACAACACTGGCAATAAGATTGTCTTCTCTTTTATCAAATAATACATAAGCCTCGTCCAAAAATTCATCAAACATTCTTATTGTACTAACAACATCATGAACATAGCTTTCTTCATCTATCTCTTCTGCAAATTCAGAATTTCTGATAAATATTTTAAACAAATCATACAATCCTGTTTTTTTTAATTCAATTATTCCCCTATTTCTTATTAATTCATTTACTTTATTATTTCTTTTTAGATGGTTTAATATTTCATTTATTTCTCTTATTATTTGAAAACTTTCTTCTTCACTCACTCTTGCATGGGAAATAGAATTTTGTAATCTGTCAATATTAATATTTCTCTGATTTGAAAAGCCATCTAAAAATTCATCGCATTCATCTATTATTTCAACTTCTGTGCATGGCTTTCTGTTAAGAGCACTTTCTAATTTGTATTTGAGGGAGTTAAATACAATTATATCTGAATCAACATAAGAATTGAATTGTTCATAAAAACCGCATCCAGGTTTTCTTTTGTAAAAATAGAAATTTTTATTTTTAAGTCCTCTGTATTTTATTTTTTCTTTTTCATCCAAATTTTTTACATCATATTCTTCAGGAACAACCGGACTCCAATAAGGACAAACAGGAGCAACTGACATTCTTTTTATATCAGACACTTTCTCAAAATTTTTTATATTTATTTTTTTATTTTGTTTTAAATATTCTTTTAATCTGTTAAAATTCTTTTCTTTAAGTTCTATTTTGCATGGAATATTTTTGTTATCTGCAGAAACATCTTTAGAAATTAATTCCTGTAATTTTTCTCTTCTCCCTTCAAATATATCATATAGTTTTGAATTGACTTCTTTTTTTTGTTCTGGTATTGCATTTTTATTGTCTTCTAAAAATTTACACTTGTGATTATTTCTTCCAGTTATTACAGATATTTTTAATTTCTTGTTTTTACTATTAAGAATATATTTGTTCTCTTCATAATCTCTCTTGTATTGTTGCTGTAAGGCTTTACTCGGAACAACAATAGACGATTTTCCAAGTTCTCTTGCAATATTTAATGCTATTGCACTTTTACCTGTACCGCATTTACCGTGGATAAATATTATCTTATTTCCTTCTTTAACTGCCTGTATAACTTCTTTTACAACATCTTCCTGCGTTTTACCATTCGAGAATTTTAATGGTTCAAGAAATTTCCCCTTTTCATATAAATTCCATGTCATAAGTTATGAGAAATTTAAGTGCAATTATAAAATTTGCTGTTATAATTCGCTATCTTTTATCTTTAATTCTTTTTTATCTTTGCCTAGAACATATGCTCGTGAAAATGAATGTTCTCCCAATAATTTATATCCTGTTCCTTGAAGTTCTTTAAGTAAAATATCAATGAAATTTTTCATATCTTTTTCTGTTGGCATTCTTTCATAACCTAATCTTTTTCTTGAATTCCCAACAGCCATATAACTTTTTAATTCAATGAATCGAGGTTGTGATTTTTTTATTAATTGAGCATATTCTTTTGCCTGTTCTGGAAACATATTCAGTTCCTTGACTAAATTCATTCTAAAAACAGTTCTGGTTTTTCCATTTAATTTTGGAAGAATATCTAGAGTTTCATTTAATTTCTTCCAAGCATCTTTTTTTATGCTTCTATGGAATTTTACATATTGATTTTCATTTGAAGAATTAATTGAGATATAAATTTGAGTTGGAAGTTGATTTTTTTCTAAAAGTTCTTTTATTTTTTCTGGATAAAGTCCATTTGTAACAAGAAAAGATGTTTTACCTCTTTTTCTTAATTCTGCTATTAATTCTCCAATATAAGGATAAGTAGTTGGTTCTCCACTTAAACTAATTGCAAATTGCATTGGTTCTTGAGCTTCTTTGTATTTTTTTTGATTTGCTTTACTTAATTGAATTTTCTTTGAATTTTTATCTATCTTAAACCCCTGAAGAAGTTTTCTCTGAGAGAGTATGCATGAATCTATTATTTCAGATGGAGAATCTATTTTTCCAGGTATTTTTTCCCCTGTAGTATATTCAATTGCTCTCCAACAATGCACACATTTATTTGGACAATAAAGCGAGGGAGTCATCTGACAACATAAATGGGACTTTATTCCATAAAATTTTTCCTTATAACAAACTCCTTCATCACGCAAAGATTTTTTTGTCCATCTACAAATCTGAACAGCAGAGTGTTCATTCTTTCCAGCTATTTCATAGTGCTGTTTCTTTAAGAGTTGTTTTATATTTTTATCAAGCATAATTAAATTAACTATATCTTGTTTAAAAGAGTAATTATTTAGACTAAGCTACAAAAAAACTCAATACCCAGAATACCATTAAAAGAACAAACATGAAAAGCAATATATTTGTAGATATCTTGAACCATAATTCAGCTTTCTTTTTGTTTTTTGTAATACTTAATATTGTAAGATAAAAGAATCTTCCACCATCAAATATTCCCATTGGAAGCATATTCATTAAAGCAACACTTATACTTATCATAACAAGCCACCAAAGTAAATTATAAATAAATGTAGCTGCCTTAAATTTAGGTTCATAATGTATGTATTGTTTCTTAAAAGAAGATATTGTTTCAATAACTTTTCCTATTGGTCCTCTTCTGGTTTGTTCAATATATCCAACCCCAATCCAAGGTTTTTCAGAATCTTCTGGATTTTCTCCTAAAACTATCTCGTAATTTATTTTTTCCTCTCCACTCTTTGTAGTTATACTTATTGTTTCTCCTGGAGAATATTTCATAAGTTCATACCCAAATTCGTTCCAATCTCTTATTGGTATTCCATTCACTGCTACTATTGTTCCATTTATTCCTGATTTTATTGCAGGAGAGTCATCATATAAAAGAAGGTAGTTTGTTTTAGAATTTCTTTGTTCTTCCAGACCTTTTTTATTTATGAGATAAGTATTGTTTTCTGTTCTAATTTCATTTAATCCTTCTTCATCTATAAGAGAGAATATTTTATTATAATTAGCATTATCTATAGTTACATTATTGACCGAAACTATTGCAGGTATTGAAACTATAGAATATGAATAAGTATTGAATTCTGCACCAGCAGGAGCAAACGTCCAACTGAAAAACAAAATCATTATTATAAAGAACAATATCCCAGTTATTAAATTAGCAAATGTTCCTGCAGCTAATACTGCCATTTGATGAAAGTTCTTGCTCTTATTCATACTCTTTTCATCTTGTTCAACAAATGCTGCTAAGAATATTGGGAAGAAAAATGGAAAGAATCCAAATCCTGTAGATTTTATTTTTATTCCATATCTTCTCATAAATATACCATGCATGAATTCATGAGTTATAGCAATTATAGCAAGAATTATTATCCAATAAATAAAATAGAAATCAGGAAGAAAATTTAATTTAAATGCTTGGGGCAAATAAGGAACAAGAGGTGTTATTGGAGGTATTTTTATAGCTTTAACAATTGAAGGATAAGCAACATAAATATAAATTATTTTTCCAAGTAAATAAATCATAAATCCCATAAGAAGATAACCAATACCTATAACAACATAGCTTAATTTTCCAAGAGTTTTTTTGTATTTTTTACTTACCTTGTCTATTACCTTCATACCCCAACTGGTTTTATATAATAAAAGCAATCCTTCTTTTTTCAGATTTTTTCTTTTTCTGTAAAGAAAAATAGATATAAAAATAACAAATATACCAAACAATGTCAAATCAATAGCAGTAAAATAATTCATCTTCTCCTCTCAGTTTAAAGTAAAATTAGGTTTAAAAGTGTATGGTTTTACTTGCCTTTCTTTATAGGTCTAAAAGCACTCTTTCCACATTTTCTACACTTAACTTTTCCTTTAAGAATTTTTTGAATATCTGCTTTCATCTTTACCTTGCAATTCTTACAAACAAAAACATTCTTGAACAATCTATTTTGTGCTTCAGGTATCTTTGCCATATTAAAACATTGAAAAATTAGTTTTTAAATCTTGTGAGGGTTTATTAAACAGGATATTCTTTAACTTTGCCTTTATAGAAATCTTTAATGTTTATTTTTCCAGATAATGGGAGTTTATATTCCACAACTTTAGAAGTTTTTTTATCTATTATTGGACCATCGTTTAAATTTTCTTCTTGTTGTAACAAAATTATCTGGTGTCTTTTATATACTTCTCTTCCTTCAAAATATGCTGAAAACTCATTTCCCCTACCTTGAGCAAGAATACCTAAACAATCTCCAATAGCTAGTTTTTGGAAATCTTCATAATTTACAACAAACTGTAAAATCCCTTCAAATCTAGGATGAAATTTTCTTTCAATTGTTTTCTTCATTGAAACAAAAAACTATTTTAATTTTTAAATAAT
The DNA here is from genome assembly GCA_002069705.1 of Candidatus Diapherotrites archaeon ADurb.Bin253. GTDB lineage: Archaea > Nanobdellota > Nanobdellia > Pacearchaeales > GW2011-AR1 > MWBV01. Next base: position 5,015 of record MWBV01000017.1, read on the forward strand.
TATATTCCCAAAAATAAATTTCAAAGATTATAGTTTTCTTTTGATTAATCTTTCACCTTCAATATCCCAATATTCACAATTTCCATTCTCTTGAAGCTCTTCATAAACTGCAGGGTCTGGACAAGGAACTTCTATTGTTTCAAAATTTTCTAAATCCATTAAACTAGCTTTACCATCTGATTTAGAGAGAACCTGAGCCTTTCTTTTTTCAACACTTGGAACTTCCAATCTTTCATGTCCCGGTACAACAAAAACTTTTTTTGTTCCAGTTATTATTCCAACAGCTTCTATTCTACATTTAGCATGCCCATGTTTGCCTGTTTTAGATATGTCAATACTCTTCACTGTACATGGCATTCCATCAACAATAATATTTGTACTTACTTTTGCTTCAGTTGCATCAATAATTTTTAACACCATAATCTAATCAAAAAAAATACATTTATAAACGTTTTTACTTAACAGACTTCATGGCACTTCAGAAAAACGATTTTATTGAAATTGAATTTACAGGAAAAATCAAAGATGGAGAGGTGTTTGATTCTAATATTCCAGAAGAATTAAATAAGTTGAATCCAAATAAAAATGCAAAACCATTTGTATTTCCACTAGGACAAGATATGTTTTTGAAAGGAATTGAACAATATTTAATGGGAAAAGAAGTTGGAAGTTATGAAATCGAACTCTCTCCAAAAGATGCTTTTGGTTTTAGGGACCCTGCCCTGATACAAATGATTCCAATGAGAGTTTTCATAGAACATAAAATAAATCCAGTTCCAGGTGCAGTTTTAACTTTTGATAATAGGTTTGGGAAAGTATTAACAGTTTCTGGAGGCAGAGTTATGATTGACTTCAATGGGCCTCTAGCAGGAAAAGATGTTGTTTATACTGTAAAGGTTTCAAGAAAAGTAGAAGATATAAATGAGAAAATTAAAGCTTTAATTGAATTTTTATTCAGGAGAGAACTTAAATACGAAATCCAAGACAAAAAGGTAATTTTAAATGTAGATAAAGGATTCAAGAATTTTGCAGAATTATTTAAGGATAAATTCAAAGAAATACTTGATTTAGAATTAGAAGTTCATGAATTAGAATCCCCAAACAAAGAGAAAGAAGATAAATAATTATATTTTTATAATATTTTATCTATATTAAATCATCCTGCAATCAGAAAGAAGAGATATTTCAGTAAAAGATAACAACAATACTTAAAAAGCAAAATAACGTTTCTTTATGTATGGCAAACTCATATGAAGAAGGTGAATCTTTTGACTCTCTTTCCTCAAATATCCAAGAGATAGATAGAGAACTGGAAGAACTTTTGAAAAAGCAATCAGCTAAAATAAAAATAATGGGTATTGGAGGCGGAGGAAACAATTCCTTGAGTAGAATGAGGGAAATTGGAATAAAAGGAGGAGAATTAATAGCAATAAATACTGATGCTCAAGATTTACTCTATGCTAATGCAGACCAGAAAATTCTTATAGGTAAAGAATTGACTCAAGGCTTAGGTGCTGGAAGCAATCCTCAAGTAGGACAAGAAGCAGCTAAAGAATCTGAATCTGAAATCAAAAAGAGAATTACAGGCAGCGATATGATATTCATAACTTGTGGTCTTGGAGGAGGAACAGGGACAGGTGCAGCTCCAGTTGTAGCAGGGATAGCAAAAAAACAAGGAGCACTTACAATAGCAATTGTTACATTACCATTTACAATTGAAGGTAAAAAAAGAATTGAAAATGCAATGAATGGTTTAGAGAAATTAGAAGCACTAGTAGACACATTAATAGTTATCCCTAATGATAAACTTCTTGAGCTTGCTCCAGATTTGCCTCTCCAAACTGCATTTAAGATAGCAGATGAAGTTTTGACAAATGCAGTTAAAGGCGTAACAGAATTAGTCACAAAAACCGGTCTTGTTAATTTGGATTTTGCAGATGTTAAAGCTGTTATGGTTAATGGAGGAGTTTCTTTAATAGGAATGGGAGAAGCAGACAGTCATAATCGCGCTTTAGAGGCTGTTGAAAAAGCAATAAATAATCCTCTTTTAGATGTTGATGTTTCAAACGCTACAGGAGCTCTAGTTAATGTTATTGGAGGTCCAAATATGAGTCTTGACGAATATAAAACAATAATTGGAGCAGTTGGAGATAAATTAAGTCCAGATGCAAAGTTAATTGGAGGAGCACAGATTGCAGATGATATGGATAAATCAATAAGGGTATTATTAATTGTTACAGGAGTTAAATCCTCTCAGATATTAGGAAGCACAGACACTCTTGATAACATCAGAAGAAAAGAAATTGAAGAAGAATTGGGGATAGAATTTTTTGAAAATTAAAATGTCAATTGAGATGGATGTAACCAAAATGATTATTAATGAAAAGCTTAAAGAAGAGGAAAGCTTTTCATTAGACGAACTTTTAAAAGATATAAGTTCTCAGGGAGGTTCAAACTACGTAGCAGAAGATTTGACTGTTAAACAATATCTGGACACTCTTAAAGAAGTAGGCTTGTTGGCTTATAATCCTTCAACTAACAGATACGCTGTTCTTAAAAATCCAAATAGCAAAAACTAAATTGAATAATTTTAAAAACCCTTTACATCTTTTAATAATATGTTAGGAAAAACAAAATCATTTTTATTGAAGTGCAAAAGAGTTTGGCAAGTCTTAAAAAAACCAACCAAAAAAGAATTTCAGCTCACAGCTAAAGTTTCTGCAATAGGCATTGGAATATTAGGGCTTTTAGGTTTTTTAATATCTTTAGTAATGAATTTCTTTAAATGATTGATTACTTATACTCTTATAGTCCAAAATCACATAAATTTTTATTAATCATTATTCTTAAATTAAATTATGAATCAGCATTTAGATTATGGAAAAATATACAGATTAATCCTTTCTGATGAAGGATATAATGGGATGTATCTTGGAGAAAAAGTATCTAAAAAGAGACTAAAAACAAATCACATAATATTAGTTGATAATTCTGATTTTATTAACCAATATAAGAAAAAGCTTGATAGAAATTTTTTATTGATTAAATTTGAAAAGTATTGGTTTGATACTAACAACAAATTAATTCTGGAAAATATGAATTATATAAAGAATCTATCTAAAGGAGAAATTAGTTATCTTGAAGAATTAGTAAAGAAGATTCCAAAACAAAACAATAACTAAAACTTTATAAATACACAATTTTTTAAACTAGCATCTGCTTCTTAGATATTAAGAGGTAGTTGGAACATAACTAGGAAAACAAAATGATTTTCATAATAAAAGTAACAACAAATAAAGAAGAACGTGCCGTCGATATGATTTCAGACAGAGCAAAAAAGAAAGGTCTTAATGTATATTCTGTGCTAAGACCTCATGGATTAAGAGGATATATTTTTCTTGAATCAGAAGACAGAGATTCTGCAGAAGAAGCAGTCTTTAATTTGCCTTATGTGAAAGGGATAATCGGAAAAACAATTGAATATTCTGAAATACAAGGAATGGTTCAACCTACAATTGAGAGTGTTTCTATAAAAGAAGGAGACATTGTTGAAATGATAGGTTCAACACTTAAGGGTGAAAAGGCGAAAGTTTTAAGAATAGACAAACAAAAAGAAGAAGTAGTTGTTAGCTTGTTTGGAGCAGTTGTTCCATTACCTGTTACAGTTAAAATAGATAATGTTAAAGTTATCAGACGTGAGGATTTAGAAGATGATAATTAAAATCTTGGCAGATGGAGGGGCAATGAAGCCCGGTCCTGCTTTAAGCCAGAAATTAGGTCCAGCAGGAATCCCAATAAATCAAGTTATCCAAAAAATAAATGAAGCAACTTCTGATTTTCAGGGATTAAAAGTTCCTGTAGAATTAGATGTAAATGTTAAAACAAAAACTTTTGATGTCAAGGTTTTCTCTCCTCCTGTATCAGGACTTCTTAAGAAAGAATTAGGAATAGCCAAAGGTTCAGGGACCCAACTTAAGAATATCGTTGGAAATGCTTCTATTGAACAAATAATTTCTATAGCAAAAACAAAAATGCAGAATTTATTATGTAAGGATTTAAAATCTGCTGTTAAAGTTGTTGCAGGCACTTGTGTAAGTTTAGGAATATTAATTGAAAATAAACCAGCTAAAGAAATTGAAAAAGATATTGAAGCAGGTAAATATGACAAAGAAATCTCTCAAGTTAAAACAGAAACTTCTCCTGAAAAGAAAAAAATGTTAAACGATTACTTAAAGGAAGTTCAAAAGAAACAGGATTTAATGCTTAAACAGGAACAAGCAGCTAAAGAAGCAGCAGAACAAGCTGCCCCTGCAGCAACTGCAACTCCTGCAGCAACTGCATCCTCTTCAAAAGCAGCTCCAGCAACAAAAGCTAAAGAGCCTGCAAAGAAAAAGTAAACAAGCTAATCAAATACTTTATAAATTATCATTAGCTATTTTTTCATAGGGGGTTATGGGGTAACCTGGTTAGCCTTCGAGGTTTGGGACTTCGCGATCCCGGTTCAAATCCGGGTAGCCCCACTTAAACAAAAGACAATAAGAAATGACAACAAAATCCAAGAAAACAAAATCAGCAGGAAGATTCGGAGCAAGATATGGAAAAAGAGTTAGAGATAGATTAGTTCAAGTTGAATCTAAACAAAGAAAAAAACAAAGATGCCCTTTTTGTAAAAAGCTAGGAGTTAAAAGATTAGCTAGTGGAATTTGGAATTGCACTAAATGTAATAAAAAATTTGCAGGAGATAGTTATACTGTTTAAATAATTTAAAATGGCAACATATAAATGTTTTAAATGTGGAAAAAAGGTTACAGACAAAAACCTTGAAAAAAGATTTCTTTGCCCTTTTTGTGGAAGCAAGATTTTTTTCAAACCAAGAACAAAAGTGAAAGTAGTTAAGGCAGAGTAATTTTTCATTAAATTCACAACAAATAAAATGAAAGAAAAAAACATACAAGAAATACAATTTTTAGAACAAGGTTTACAAAATATTTTGTTTCAAAAACAAGCATTTCAGATGGAATTATCTGAGGCAAAAGAGGCTTTAACAGAATTAGAGAATTCCAAAGACGAGGTATTTAAAATAATAGGACAAATAATGATTAAGTCAGATAAAAAAAAGATTAAAGATGAGATTTCTTCTAAAATAAAGCTATTTGAATTAAGAATAAGTGAACTTGAAAAGCAGGAAACCTCTCTTACATCCAGAATAGAGAAAATAAGAGACGAAAGTTTAAAGAAATCTAAGTAAAATTTGTTATTTTTTGCTTTTTTTCTATTGTTATTATATAAAGATAAAAATATCTAAAAAAAATCCGAAATCTTTATAAATATCTCAATTATAAATTTATCATGGTGTTTGAAAAAATAAAAAAAGCTTTTTCAATGTCTGGTGGAAAAGATGGAGATGAATATATTGAAATCGATTTAACCAAGGAAGAAAAGGATAATAAAGTAATGGTTAAGCTTTTCACTCTAAAGCAATATGAAGATATCAATGAAGTCCTCAATGCTTTAAGGGAAGGTTATACAATTACTGTAGTTGAAATAAAAACTTTAAAGCAAAAAGACCCCATTGAGTTGAAGAGAGCGATTTCAAAACTTAAGAAGACAACTGATGCTCTTGAGGGAACAATTGCAGGATTTGGAGAGAATTTGGTTATAGCAACACCTTCTTTCGCAAAGATACAGAAGGTAGAAAAACCAAAACCAGAACCAAAAGATAAATACGAAGATTACTAATTTTTCTTTTTGACATAGAAAATTGAACTTCTGTGGGAATGACGTTTTAATTGAAATTAGTTAATATTGTCCTATTATCTATTAATATGTAGAACTTCTTTGTTTTATACATTTGCTATAGAAAATAAGGATTTTATAGCTACAATTATAGTAGCAGGAACAAAAAGCACAAGTAAAGCTGAGAAAGTTGAAGAAACTAAATCTCCCATACCTATCCCTATTAATGAACCCCTTACACTTTCCATCCCAAATCTGCTTACAATAACTAATACTGCACTAGATATTAAGAAATTTTGAGAATCTTTACCTGAAACATTAATCTTTATTCCTACTATTATACCAAGAATTACAAGTATAAGATAAATAGGAGTGCTAAAATTAGCTATTTTAGATATTGGTATAAAGAATGCAGTTGCAATTCCAATAAGCACAGCCAAAATAACTCCTATAAGAAATAACCAAGCTCCTACAAAATTTTCATGAGATTTCATTACCATTTTAATTTACTTGTTTGATTAAATACCTTGGTTTACAAATTATATAAACTTTTTGAAATAAGTTGTATCGACGTAAATTTAACTAAATTTAGTTTTTTGGTTAATATGCTCCAAAAAAAGATATATCTTGAAAAATAGAAATGTTTATAAACCATAGTAACTCCAGAATGATTACAAAATGAAAACGAAAACATTCAACCTTTTGTTTGCAAGCGTTTTTGCATTAGTATTCCTAATAGGATTTTCAAGTGCAACAATTTCTTTAACTTCACCAGTCACTACTCTTTCACAATCAAGTGGTTCTTTTGATTTCACTGTTTCAAGTAATCAGAATGAAACTATTGATTTATCTATACCTTCTATTTCAGATGGTTCAGGACATACAATTATATTTTCATTGTCATCTGAAGAGATTACAATAGATACAAGTGTTGAAGATTCTGTTCTTGTAACAGTTGATTATGTTGTTGAATCTGGATTTAATTTCCAATTTGAAAAGACTTATGCAGCTAAATTAAATGCAACTGGAAGTGTTTCAGGTGAAGCAACAAGAACATTTAATTTTGAAGGTTCAAGTTTTTGTGAATTTTCAAATCAAGGAGATTTAAAGGTAACTGTAAAGGATATAAAAGTCACTTCAGACAGCTTTGGAAAAGACAATAAATGGTTTGTATTTGATACAGTAGAAGTTAAAGTTGAAATAAGAAATTCCGGACGTGAGGATATAGAAGATGTAGTTTTGGAATGGGGATTATATAATACTCAATCAAAAAAGTGGACAATAGAGGTTGATGAAGAAGATGAATTTGATATAGACAAAGGAGATAGAGAATCAATTACAATAACATTCAAATTAGATGATTCTATGGATGAAGATTTAGAAGATTTAAGCAAAGGAAAGTATATTTTTTATGTAAGGGCTACAGGAGAGATTGCTGATGGAACTCATGAAGGAGAGAGTACTTGCGCATCAGATTCAAAAGAAGGAGAATTAATGTTAGAAAAGAACTTTGTTGTTCTTTATAATTTAAAGGCACCTGAAGTTTCTCAATGTGGTTCAGAAGCACACATCTCAGGAGATGTCTGGAATATAGGTTCAAAAGATCAAGAAGATATTTATTTAAAAATATATAACAGAGAATTAGGTATAGATGAAGAAATACAAATAGGAGATTTAGATTCTTTTGAGAGTACAGATTTTGATTTAATATTACAATTACCAGAAGACATTGTAGAAAAGGCATATTACCTTACTATAACTGTTTATGATGAAGATAATAAGGTTTATAAAAATAAAGATGATAAAGAATCAAAATCTAGCCTTCAATTAAATGTTCAAGGAAATTGCGCTGTTGCTAAAGCTTCAGTAACTGCAGTATTAGAATCAGGTGGACAAGCTGGAAAGGAAATGATTGTTAAGGCTACAATAAAAAACACTGGAAAGAAAACATCATCTTATTCTTTAAATGTTGGAGGGTATACAGGATGGGCTTCTTCAGCTACTCTTGATAAATCTTCTTTAACACTTAATGCAGGACAATCAGAAGATGTTCTTTTAACTTTTAATGTTAAGAGAGATGCTTTAGGAAATAACTTATTTACACTTGATGTTCTTTCAGGAAATGAATTGATTGTTAGTCAACCTGTTCAGGTTGAAATAACAAAGAAAAAATTCTCTTTATTTGGAGGAAATCTATTTTCAGGAGAAAATAAATATGTCTGGGGAATAGGTTTACTTAACTTAATCCTTATAATCCTGATAATTGTTATTGCTATAAGAATATCAAGAAGATAAACTTGTTTTTATTTAAGTTAACTTATTAAACATAATTTTATTGTATTATTAATGAAGAAAAAAAGAGATAATAGAAGAGATTTTGTTTATTCAATTTTTATCAGGTATTCAATTCTTTTAGTTTCTTCTTTAGGAAATCTATGGATATTCTATTTTATATTCGCCCCACTTACAATTTATGCTGTTTATTTTCTTCTTAGTTTATTTTTTAATACTTCCTTAATTGGAAACACAATCGTTTTATCTGGGGTTTCTTCACCAATTGAAATTATAGATTCTTGTGTTGCAGGAGCAGCATATTTCCTTCTACTTATCCTTAATCTCTCAGTTCCAGACATAAAAATAGGGAAGAGAATTAAATTACTTTTATGTGCATTTGCTTCTTTTTTTGTATTTAATGTTTTAAGAATAACAATTTTGTCTTTAATATTTGTCTCAAATCCTGGACTCTTTGATATAACCCATAAACTCTCGTGGTATATCGGAAGTGTTATCTTAGTTGTTGCTATATGGTTTATTGAGGTTAAGATTTTTAAGATAAAAGGAATTCCATTTTATTCAGATATAAAATCAATTTTTAAATATACAAAATAAACACATAAAATTATTGGTTTAATAGAGCATTAACTTCTCCAAACACTTCAATCATAAATCTTTCTGTTACTGGAAGTATTTCACAGTCACTTACAATTAATTTATAGCAAGAAGGTCCATACTGAACAATCTTTGTTTTCTCTCCCTCTTCAATTTGGATAAATGTGTATTCTCCTTCCTGGTCACAGCTTGCATTCTCATCTTTCATTATTTCTATATTAAATATCTCTAGATTAAGCATATTTGCTATTGCAATAGTCCAATCCCCTTCACAAAACAAGTTTTCTGTTGTTGAATTAAGAACAATAAAATTCCTCAATTCCAATTCTCCTTCAAAAGGAACTTTTTTTTCTAATTTTTGAGGATTATTCCTTAAATAAAGATTATAGTTTGTTAATTTACCCTTATCTATTACCTTAAATGTTGTTTGATAAAATGTAAGCTCACCTTCTTGGACTACATTGAATGTAACTCCATTATATTTTGGATGATTGTTTGTTTTCATAACAAAAAATGATACAAATACTGCTAAAAAGAATATTACAATTAAAATAAGAACAGCCTTTAAAGTTTTATTTTGCCTTTCTTTTTCTTTTTTTATTTCTTGTTTTGAAAGAGATGATTTTTCCTCTTTTTTATCTTCTTTTTTTACCATTGTTTTAAATCTAATTGAAAGTTTATATAATTAACTTTTTATCTCCATTATTTTGAATAAGAAACCATCTGCTATTTGTGTTAAATTTTCACTCTCTCCATATATAAAAACGCATTTATCTTGTTGGATTATTTTGCTTTCATTGGATTCTTTTATAATTATGAAGTTATTTGAACAGTCTTTTATTGGCCAGTCCTCAGGACATTCTTTTTCTTCAATACAAGCTGCTTGGGTTCTTTCAACTATTCCATTTAAATTTCTATATATTTCATTCATTGCACTCTCACTTTCTGTGGAAAAATAAAGGGGAACCCCATAATATTTATCTAAGGTTTGAAATTCTCCCTCAATCTCAGGGGTTTGTTCTGGATTATAACTAAAAGCAAAGTTATAATTTCCAATTTTTGTTATCCAGAACCCGTTGTTTTCAATAAACTCATAACCATTATATTCTATCTTATTATTGCCTTTAGAACCCTCGTTACTTAATGAATCAATTATAATAGCAAAAGTGCTTCCAAGCATAATAAATATCATTATTAAACCGACTATAATTTGATTTCTTTTTCTTCTTCTTTCTATGTCTTTTTTTGATTCTATACTTCTCATTTTGTTTCTTGTCTATTAATAAAAAAATAGGTTATTTAAATTTTATCAGGGCTACCGCCAAGACATTAAAAAAAAGAAAAATAAAAGAAAAATAAAAATTAATGGTTTTAAGCCTCTTCGATTTCAACTGCTACTAATGTTGAACTTGTACCCTTCAAAGCCTTACTTGTATCTACAACTTTGTTTGTCAGATAAGTAGTCGCTTTGACAGTGTCATCAGCATCGTAACCAGCAACCAATAGAGCAAGTCCAGTTGTTAATGTTGAATCAGCATAGCCTTTGATCAAGAATTGTCCTTGTCCAACGCCAGTTGCTTCAGTCCATGAAGCACCACATTTAGTGCCTCCAACTAGAGCAGCAGCTGCTGAGTTAATACAACTTCCACCAACAACAATTAGGTTCTTTGTAGCAACACTACTTACTTCAGTGTCTTTAACTAGGATATTTCCTAAGCTAGTAGTTCCACCAGATACAGTAGCATCTCCACCAACAACCATTACCTTTGCAGGAACTTCTTCACCATAATACTCTATTTCAAGTACATTGTCAGTTCCTGAT
>MWBV01000018.1 GCA_002069705.1 Candidatus Diapherotrites archaeon ADurb.Bin253
TTCACACTCTCATTCCCTATATATAATATATACTGCTTAATATCCTCAACTCCATCAGGGTCTTGTCCTGTAACTTTCATCCTTACATCAACAGGAACTTCTCCATAAAGAGGGTTAACATTAAGTTTTGCTGTAGGCGGAGCATTATCAGGTTCACAACCTGGCAAAACACTCATTAATGCTATTGGGATAGAATATGCCAGATTCTTCATATTTTTCCACACTTTATTTCCCATATTACGACTACACAGTTACACTATTTAAATGTTATTATATGCCTTTTTACTCATTTATTTGGTCCTTATATTATTATATATACTATTTCGGGTGTTTAAATATTTGTATTCTTTTCTAAAAACAAAAATGGCTCCAGAAGGAGCCATTAAAGAAATTAAGTTAATAGTTTTACTGCGACTTTTTTTGAAACAACTTTTAACTCTCTTTCAACTTCATCAAGAGTGTATAACATATCACCATACTCACTTGTTCCAGTTCCTAAAGAATCTTGAAGTCCATAATCTCCAAGCCTAAAGAGAAAACCATACACTTCAGGATTTAGTTTGTAATATTTTTCATCTATGTTTATAACCATACTCCACCCATCTCCTATGTCTGTTTCCTCTCTTTTTCCTTCTTTAACTTCTTTTATCAGCTTTGCTACAAAATTTAAAAGATATTTATTAATATCTTTTTTTGGAACTTTCTTGTTGATTAAGTCATCCCATTCCTTTGGGTAAGATTCTTTTAATGTCATTTTAATACCCTCCGCCAACTGAAAAATTTCCTCCTGCAGAGATTGTTCCACCTGTTGCTTCTCCAGATATTATTCTCTTTTTAAATTTTTTGTGCGATTCTTCATCATCTTGTAAATAAAAATCTGTTTCCCCAAAATTTTTTGGATTTATCCAATTGTAGAAATTAAGATTTTTATCATTTCCTTTTATATAGCTATCTTTATTTCCTTTTTCAGAATACAAAGCAACAGCACTTAAATTTGAGAGATCAACTAAAGAGTACACCCTCAATTCTAATGGGACTCTCTTTGCTAGAATTAAACCTTGCTCTAATTTGCTTTCCATTTTTATTGTAAACCTCCTTTCAGCTCTATTATTTTTTCGCTATGTGAAAATCTCTTGTGAGAATAGTCAATAAGCTCCTTGAAGGTTAGAATCTTGTAACCTTGTTTCATAGCAAGGGCATGTGATAAGTGGATTTTAGATGAACGCAAATTTTTATCTTGCAAATATTTTCCAATTGACTTATCAAAAGATCTTTTTTTATGATAGTCAAATTTCTCTAGATTATATCTGATTGCTTGCTCTGTAATCTCTTGATTTAAAATTTTTTCTTTTAATGTTTTCAAATAATCCTTATCTCCTAAGATAAATTTACCTTCAAAAATAGGAAAAATAATTTTAGAATTTAATAATTTGATTTCATCTTCAGCTTCTTTTAAATTATAAGCTCTGACATCTAACCAATTGGAGTACATTGAAACAATTTCATTGGAGATTGCAAACAAATCAACATCTGAAAAAAGTTTTCCTGAACCAAAATGTAAAAGAAGAGGGGTTTTATTTAATTTTGTTTTAAAAATATCTTTAGATAGATGTAATAATCTTTTTTCATCTTGTACTCTTGCAAAACCAAATTCGTAAAATGTGGCTAATTCTCCATATAATTTTGAAAAACCTATAATATGATTTATCTCCGAACTACCTTTTTTGTTAAAATAAGGGTATTTTCTTTGAAAAGATTCTTTTAGATTATATTTTTCTGAAAGAAGATATTCTGTCCAAATTGCAAACAGTTCATATCTTACTAAATTTTCCTGTCTGAAATTTTCTAATTCCTGGAATGTTAGATTGCCTTGTCTAAATCTTTGTAAATCCTCTAAAGTAAATCTTCTAGAAGAAAATTCTTGTTTTTCTTCTTCTAACAACTTCTTTTCTAATTCAACTAATTTTCTTCCTGTTAAATTTTGTTCACAATAAAGCCCATGTCCAAAATATTCATGAAATAAACTTAAAGGATTTTCATCCCTTACAACTGCTGCTTGATTTCTTGGTAAATAAATTCCCGATGAATTAGGATTTAATCCCCTTTGTTCTGCAAATTCATTCCACTGATTTTCTGGTATTTGTTGCAAAGAGGTTTGTTCTGGAGCATAACCAAGTAAATCTTGATAAAAGGCGACAGAAGCATCTATTAGATTTCTTTTAATTTGTGGGGCTTGTGTATGAACTTGCTCCATTTTGTTTCTTTCAAGAATTAGGTATCTTGAGGTACCCTCACCTCAAAATATTAAGATGGCACTTGTTTAAATATCTTTGTTTTTTAAAAACTTACATAATAAAACACATAATCAATAATCATATTCCCTTTGATTTTATTGCGACTTTTTTGAAATTTCTATATTATTAATCAAAATGCATAATCAAAAGATTTAATAATATATTACTCATATAAGTAATATGTTACTCAATAATAAAGAACTTAGAATTTTAAAGGAGTTTGCAGGAGATTATTCTTTCAAAAATTATGGGAGGAAGTTAGCCTCTAAATTGAACATGAATCAAAAAACAGTCTCAAACATTCTAAATACTCTTGAAAAAGAAAACATACTCAAATTTACACAAGAAGGTAAAAACAAGTATTATTATCTTAATAGACTTAATCCTTATATAAAAGATATTATTAAGTTTCTAGAGATAAATAAAAAGATTGATTTTTTAGAGAAACATAAAAAGATAAATACACTCTTTTTGGAAATTGAAAAGAGAAGCAAAGGTATAATTGGTGTTTTTGGCAGCTATGCGAGTTTTTCAGAGACAAAAACTTCTGATATTGATTTGTTTGTTATTGGAGATATTCAAGAAGTTAAGGATTTAGAAAGAATGTATAACATTAAGTTGAATATTGTAAAATTAGATAAAAATAAATTTAAGTCCAAAGACAATTTTATAAATGAAATAATTCAGAATCATATAATAATTAAAGGAATTGAAGAGTATATTGAATTAATATGGTAAGTATTAAATGGTGTTGTAAATCTCATTTATTACTATGATTACATATAACCGCACCATTTATAAGTTTTGTAATAATTCAGTATATAATGAGAACAAAGACAAAAGACAAAAAAATCTTTGATTATTCTATAGATGCAGATTCAGAAACACTTCATCAATTCAAAGATTGCTATTCTGAGGATTTTGTAACAGCTGCAGCTCTAATGCCAGATGCCCACAAAGGATATTCAGCTCCAATAGGGGCAGTCCTTATAACTAAAGGAAAAATAGTTCCGGCTTGGGTAGGCTATGATATTGGTTGTGGATTAATAGCTGTAAGAATAAAAGGAAAAGACATTTTAAAGAAAATTCAGGACAACAAACAAAAAATCTATTCAGAGGTTATGAAAACAATTCCAATGGGTGTAGGAGAATATCAAAATCCTAAAAACCTCTCTGAAAAAACTAAACAAGAATTCAAGAAATTAATTGAAAAATTCCAAAAAGGCCCATACGACAAAGACATTCTTCATTTTTTGAAAAATACTTCACTTAAACATTTAGGAACTTTAGGAGGAGGAAATCATTTTATTGAAATAGGGTTTTACAAAAAAGAAGTTTGGTTAATAATACATTCAGGAAGCAGAGGAATAGGACATAGAGTTGCAAAAAGATACATGATAAAAGCTTCAAACAGCAAAGACAATTTTGAAAGAACTTTTCCATTAGATGTAAACTCTCAACTAGGTAAAGAATATCTGAATATTCTTGATTTTGGATTAGAATATGCTTTACTTAACAGATTAGAGATAAGTTATAAAGTAATTGAGTCATTAGAAAAAGTTTTAAATGAAAAATTAACAACAGAACTCTGGGTAAATAAGAACCACAATCATGCAATCTATGAAAAAGGATATTATATTCATAGAAAAGGTGCAACTCCTGCAAAAAAACAAGAGAAAGGAATAATTCCAGGTAATATGAGAGACGGTTCTTTTTTAGTTCAGGGTTTAGGAAATCCCAAATTCTTAAATTCTTCTTCACACGGTGCAGGAAGAGCCCTGAGTAGAAAAGACGCTAAAAGAAAAATATCTTTAGATGATTTCAAAAAATCAATGCAAGGAATTCAAGGAACAATCTCTGAAAAAACTCTTGATGAATCTCCAATGGCTTACAAAGATATAAACAAAATTATGGAAGCTCAGAAAAAATCAATTAAAATAATAAAATACATTAAACCTCTAATTAATTGGAAAGGATAATTGGAAATATTTATAAACATCTGGAAGTATATATTTACACATGAAAATGAAATTAAAAATATTAAAACCTTTTTTTGAGAATCCTAATGAAGAATTTCAAATAAGAGAACTTTCAAGATTACTTAATATAAATCATACTACAATAAGGCAATATTTGCTTAAACTAGTTGAAGAAGAGGTTATTGAAATAAAAAAAGGCAAACCCTATGATTATTTCAAGGCAACTATAAATAAAAAATTCTTAAATTTAAAATTATTTTTTAATCTTGAAAAGCTCAGAAAATACAAATTAATAGAAGAAATCGAAAAAGATTATGATTACCCAACTATAATTTTATTTGGAAGCTATGCTTCTGCAACAGATGATTGCAAAAGTGATATTGATTTATTTCTTTTAACAGAGATAAAAAAAGAAAAGGATTATTCCAAATTTAAGAATAAATTAAATAGAGAAATAGCACTTCATATTTTTTCAAAATCAGGGTTTAATTTAGCTAAAAACAAAAATCCTGAATTATTAAATAATATTTTAAATGGAATTACATTGTCAGGAAAATTGGAGGTCTTTCAATGAACTTTGGAACATTAATCAAAGATGGTTCATCTAACACAAAACATCTTTATTTGCCTAGGAGAATATGTGTTTAAATCTGCAGAAATTATACCTGATTTAGCATAAACTTCTTTTTTAGAAACATCTTTAAGAGAACAAGGATTATTTATCTCACATATCTGAGCACTACACTCCATATCTTTTGGAGCAAGTTTTTCTATTCTTTCTTTAACTCCTGAAAGTCCAGAAGTTTCAAAATCTTCCCATTCCACAGGGTCTGCAACATTCACAGATAATATTGCTGCTCTTAATTCTTCATTTAATTGAATATCTCTTATTATTGAAGTTTGTATTATTGAGATTCTTTCCTGCAATTCATTTCTTGGTGAAGAATTTGTTTTTGAAACAACAACCAAAACACTTGTTAGCAAAACTATTGCTATGAATGCTTCTAATAATCTTACCCATCCTCTTTTGTTTTTTTTAATTCTTGAATTTACCATATTGTTGTTCTTAAATAACCCTGAACAATTTCATAATCTTTATTTACATATTCAATTGGAGTCTCTCTTACATAAATGCTTGTTGAAATATTGCTTTTTAATTCAGGGTGCTCTTTTTCAATTATTGTTCCATTTGATAAAACAATTCCATATGTAAAATCTATCTTCTCTCCCCCTCCAACACCTAACTCTTCTTTTAATTGCTCATATTCTTTATTTAAAGAAGTGTAAACCTTTTCTTCTAATACATATCTGTTATTTTTTACTAACCCTACATTTGGTGTAGCAGGTGTGCACGTTGCTCCACTATCTGCTATCAAATCAAATTCCTCAGAATAATAAATTTTAAAGAAAGTATCTTTACTATCTATTGAAAAGCTGTTTCCTTCCATATGTGCTCCAACACTATCTCCAGAAGAATTTTTGACAACAACTCTTCCATCTATATCCTGTCCCTCAAGAAAATTTCCCAGATTAACACAATTTCCAGTAACTGAAGAAATTGTCACACTTATCACTTTTACATCAGCTGAAATTTCTTTTTCCAGTATTTTATACTCTAAATTATCTAATAGATTTGTTTTATCTTCTTGTTTTATTATAGCAGGTTTTGAAGCAACAAACAGAAAAACTACAAATGTTATAAATATCACAAATGATATTATAACTTCAACATGTGTTCCTTTTTTATTCATTCTTTCCTCTTTTTTATAAAATAATTAGATAAATGAAGTTTTTAAAACTAATTTTTCCAATCAACTTCAATATCATCTGTTCTCTCAGAAGCATTAATGTCCAAATCCTTGAGATTTTCTTTTTTGAAAACATTTGATTTTGCTTTAAACATTATCTCTCCTAAAAATGCAATCATAGCCCCATTATCCACCAATAAACTTTTTTCAGGACAAAAGAATTTTACTCCATCTTCTCTTTCATCACACATTATCCTGCACATTTCCTGCAAACGAGAATTGCATGCAACTCCTCCTCCTAATAAAAGTTCTTTTTTTCCAGTATGCGCCAAAGCCCTCTCAGCAGTTTCTACGAGCATAGCAAAAACAGTTTCCTGAAGAGAATAAGCTAAATCTTCTTTTGAATATTTTCCTGATTCAACTTTTTGTTTCAGGTTAGTTAATATTCCAGAGAGTGCAATATCCATTCCTTTCACTTTATAAGGCAATTCAATATAATTTTTTCCTTTTTTAGCTAATTTCTCAACTACAGGACCTCCAGGAAATCCTATTCCAGAATACCTTGCAAAATTATCAATAAAATTTCCAACACCTATATCTAATGTTTCACCAAAAACTCTGTATTTTCCAGAAGCATAAGCTATTATCTGAGTGTTAGCGCCTGAAGTGTAAAGCATCACAGGATCTTTGGCTCCAGTTATTTTTCCTATCTCAAGATGTGCAACACAATGATTCACTCCAACAACTGGCTTGTTTAATTTCAATGAAATTTCTTTTGCTTTTCTTAATCCAACTAAAAGACAGGGTGCTAAACCTGGTCCTTGTGAAAATGCAATAGCATCTATATCTTCTTCTTCTATATCTGCTGTTTCAAGTGCTTTTTCATATAATCCTTGAAAAACTCTTTCATGGTGCTTTGCACTCTCAGATGGAATTATTCCTCCTTGTTCTGTTGTATACATATCACGCACATTTGCAAGTATTTTTTCATTCTCTACAATACCTATTCCAAGAGTGTGTGCAGTTGATTCAATTCCTAAAATAACTGTCATTAAAAAAAAAGATAGAATTAGTATATAAAATTAATTAAAAAATAATTTGAAAGTAAAAATAAAAAGCATTAAGCAACTTTATCTTTTTTTCTTTTTAGTTGTTTTTTTAGCTGCTTTCTTTTTCTTCTTTCCGCCTCTAGCCATTTTAGCTTCACATACATTTCCCTTTCCGTCTACATAGTAAAGATATCCTGGCTTTCTTTTTACAACATTTTTAACCAAAACGGTTCCCATTTTTTAACCTCCTTTTTTGTGAGTATGATTTATCATAGTTGATATTCTTTTTAAATCTTTCTTCGACGGGAAATAATCATCTAAGAATAGTTACTCTTTTTAAATAAAATTTTTATTTCTTTTTTATATTTTTTATTTAAAGGTATTTCAACAAGTTTGTAAAAACGTTTTTTTGGAACTATCGACGGTAAAAAAGGTTTTACAATCTTCTTTTCAATTATCTTATTTTTATCATCTAACCATACAGCTCCAAATTTAAAAAATACAAAAAAAGAATGAATCCTCATTCTTGTAGGTTTTGAAAATTCAAAAAGCATTGCAGGACAATTTTCTCTTGAACGAAACATTAACCCTATAGCTTTGCCAAACTCAGATAATTTTTTTACATCTTTAATTTTTATATTCTTAGACTTATCTTTTATTATCACCTGCATTTTATATTCAACAAATAGTAATTTATAATTTTATCCTTTATCTCTTACTTAACATTAATTGAACCATCCACTCTTCTTTTCAAATTTATCTCTTCCTTCTTTCTTAGAGAGATATGTTCTATACATAAGATTTACATTCTTTTCAGTTACATGATTATGATGCCTGAATCCTCCTCCAAATGTCTGAGGTATGTGCATTAATTCATGTATAATTGTTTTCATCTGGTCTTCTTTGCTTAGTTTATCAAATCTTGCAGATAAAAATTCAAGAGCATAATATGCCTTTACTCCTATAGCTTTTTGCATTAATTTACCGAGAGCATGACATCTTGCAATTGTCCCCTTTGTAGAACTCCCATAACTTCTGTAACACTTAACCCTTTC
Organism: Candidatus Diapherotrites archaeon ADurb.Bin253; assembly: GCA_002069705.1. Taxonomy (GTDB): domain Archaea; phylum Nanobdellota; class Nanobdellia; order Pacearchaeales; family GW2011-AR1; genus MWBV01. The sequence goes on from MWBV01000018.1 coordinate 8,126, forward strand.
CATTACTATATGAGGAAAAAGAGTTTTAGAAATATCTTCTGCAATTATTTGTAAATCAGGAGCCTCTTCATATCTCATTTTCACTCTCCAATGTGAAAATTCCATTTACCATCTTTTTCTATATTTATCAGAGAAATATTCTCTTTCCTTACACCAAGTTTATTTGATAGAAGTCCTTTTATGAATTTCTCACTCTCATCTGTCTGCGGTTCTGGAATATACAATATGTATTTACCAGGCATAACTTTTTCAAATTTAGGGTAAGTTGAATTAAACCTCACTTTTATTGATATTTTCATATTCTTTTCACACTACTCTCCTTTTTAAGAATTTTTATTAACAATCTATTATATACCTACATTAACTCAATTCAATAATCTTATCTCTTGAAGTAAATCCACTAGTAATTTTAACATCTTTTTTAAAATGCTTTTTCAAGATTTTAATTAGTTCTTTATTTGCTTTACCATCAATAGGTTTTTCTTTTATCCAAACTTCATAGGACTTATCTTTCTCAACTTCCTTTATTTTCTCTTGAGAAGAATTAGGATGAAGTTTGATTTTTACTTTCATTTTTTTGTATCCTTTAATAAAAATATTATTAATATTAAAATGCCTATTAAAGTTAAAAATATCCCTAAAATGTCTTCAATTGTTTTATGCTGGTAGAAAATTACTCCTTTGGAACCTACTGGAACATTTACATACATAAAACCAATTGAAGTTTGGTATATTTGTAAATTTTTTTCAGATTCTAGTTCTTTTGCTTTCCAAGTCTTATGATAAAATTCCTTAAATAAAGCCGCATCATCTTTATCTGAACTCTCATATCTCAGAATTATTCTATCAGGAGATTTTCTTTCTATTTCAAATTCCTTCTCCTCTCCAAATGAGGTACTATTAACGTAATCTACAAGGGCAATAATATGCTTTGCTTCTAAATACTCAAATAGAGTAAAATCATATCTTTTTGATTGGTTCATTATTACTTTGAAACGAGAATCATTTAAAAATTTCCCTACCGAATCTTTATTTTCTGACTCAAAATATTTTATTCCAAACCAATCAAGCCAAAATATAGAATCATTTATATTATCTGATATCCAAATATTCCATCTCATATCATAATATCTTGGAGCATTTAACATTCCAGCATCTTGATATCCAAATGTTTGAGGAACTTTTGGGAAAAAATAATTTAAGCTTTCTCCAAAGATATATTTTGAGGTACCAAATCTATAATTACTAAAATTATCTTCTAAAGGGAAATTTTCATTGTTCATTATATCCTTAAAAATACCATATCTACCATCTTCTTTATAATAAGAGAATCTTTCAAGATTTTTATGGATAACATGAATATTCCAGATTATACCTACTAAAAGTATAATAGTCAACAAGATAATCATGAACTTTTTATTAAATAACTTGTTCTTATTTATAACAAGTCCTAAGAAGATACATAAAATTATTGAAAAAGGTAAAATAAATCTAACAGGATCAACACCATAAGGATAATTTTTTCCCAGTAGACCAAGAATAACAAATATTAAGAGAATTGTTGTATAAAAAAATGGTTTTATTGTTTTGTCTTTCCACACACTTTTTATAAAGTATAATGAGAAAATATAAAAAAAGAAAATAATCCCAATTCCACCTGCTTGTAACCCCCAAGCTATATTATCTCTAAATCCAAAAAGCTGAATAAATTTTGGGATATATCCAGCATATCCTCCAGGAGATGTTGAATAGAAAATAAAAGGTATGAACCAGAATGATGAAAGTAATACTGGGATAATTCCATAAAAGAAACATTTTTTGATATTTTTCCAATTTATTTTCTCAGATAAAATTCTTATAATCATTAATATTCCTATTAAAAATCCTATTATTACATGACTTAGTATTCCTATTAAAAATATACCAGAATAATATACAAAATATCTTTTTTTCTCTTCTATAAGTGACTTTTCTAAAAAATATAATGAAAATGGAATTGTCCATAAAGAAAAAAAGTAAGGAAGATTACCTGCAGCAATCCAGTAATAAGAGATACCTAATACACTAAGAAAGCTAATTGAAGAAAATAAAGAAACTTTTTCATTTTTTGTTTTATATCTGACAAAAAGGTAAATACCCCAGCAGGTAAGAAGTATACTTAAAAAACACAAGAAGTTTGCTCCAAAAATTTCATTCTGGAAGATTGGGATTAAATAATAAAATAATGGGGAATATAATTTTAAGAATAATGTTCCTGAGTACCAAGACATATCCCAATTTGCAAAAGGATATGCTTTAAAATAAGAAACCTTACTTAAATGTCCTAAAGTATCTAAACCTAATGGTTGGTTGCTGAATAATGGTTTATAGAATAAAATCATACAGATTATAAATATTACAAATATACAGTATATTACATATTTATCCAATTTCTTCATTGTGTACTTTTTACTAAATTATCTTATTTATAATTATCTTTATTTAACAATCTTTAATAAAGCAATATTCTTTTCTTCAAGATGGATATAAAGAAAATCCCTAAATTTCTTATTTTTTGTTTTGTGGGGGGAGTTGCAACTTTAATAGATTTTGTTATTTTTAATCTATTTGCTTATATTCTTGGAAGTGGTTTTCTTATGCCACAAATATCTAGGATTTTGGGAATATTAATTTCTATGGTTTGGAATTTTACAATGAACAGAAATATAACATTTAGAGTAAGAGAAGAAAAGATAAAATACCAGCTTCCAAAGTGGATTATAGTTTATGGAATTACTGCTCTTATTAATTTAGCTATTTTTTCTTTAGTTATTTCTCAAATAGGAAACACTCTTCTTGGGAGAAATATCGCATTTGTATCTGGAACAGCTGTAAGTATATCATTAAACTTTCTTGGTTCTAAGTTTTGGACTTTTCGTAGAAGAAATTAATTTAATTCTGTATCTGGTTAAATTTAATATAGATTTTATCCCATCTAAATTTGTTAATTTTGAGCCATTACAATCTGTCCAATAAATTGGATATTCTCTTATCTTAAAATTATTTTTTTTACATAAATATAAAAGATTTACATCAAATTCCCATCCTTTCTCAGTAAGATTTTCATAAATGAATTTTGCAATATCTTTTTTGAATAATTTTGCTCCACATTGAGTATCTTTGTATTTTAATCCAAATATTATCTTTACAAATAACATAAAAAGATAACTTGAGGAATTTTTAGATAAATTCCTTTTTGGATCTATTTTTGCTCCTTTTATTTTTCTCGATGCAATTATTCCATCAAAATTTTTTATGTTTTCAACTAACTTATGGAAATTTTCAGAATTTGTACTATTATCTGCATCAACAAATCCTATTAATTCTCCATGTGCTATTCTAAATCCTTCAATAATTGCTCCACCTTTTCCTGTATAAAATGGAATATCTTTTATTATTACATTTTTTTTATCCTTAGAAAATTTTTTTGTAATTTCTAATGTATTATCATTACAATTATTGGTAACTATTATTAATTCAAATTCATTACCTAATCTTTCTATAAAAAAAGAATAATATTCCTTAAGAGTTTTAAAAATTCTTTTCTCTTCATTGTATGCGGGGATTATTATAGATAATTTCATTTTCTACCTAGTAACAATCTCTAAACCATCTCTATGTTTTAATTTGTGTTCTTTACCCCAAGCCATTTTTGTTCTAGCATCTATGGCTTTTATGAAATTCTTTCCAAAATCAGTATGAAGAGAATATGCAAAATCAAGAGCAGTTGTTCCAGGAGGCATTAAGAAGCAATCAGGAAGTATGTTTCCCTTACTGTCTCCAAGCTTGTTTGCAGATGCAGGAAATATTGCAATATATTTAAGGAAATCAAATACTGCAGAATTAAGAACTTGTTGAACTCCTGTTCCATATTCAAATTTATCTAAAACATTTTGTTTTATTTTTTCAAGTGCTTCTTTCTGTTTTGGATTAAGCTCCTTTAATATTTTAAATTCTCTTTCTCCAGGAATATACTCAATTAAACCAGCTTTAGTAGCTTGTCTTAAAGCTAATTCAGAATCTGCACTGCAAGGTATAACCAAATAATCTTTGTATTTTTCTTTTATCTTCTTGTAATTTTTTTCTCCATTTTCCATATCTACTTTATTTGCAGCAATAATCATTGGCTTACTTTCTTTTCTTAATTCTGCTGCAAAGTTTATTGTCTGTTCTTCACTCCAACTAGTTGGCTTTTCAGGAAGATTCATTCTTAGTAAAACATCCTTAACATTATCCTCTTTAACTTTTAATCCAGAAAATTGTTTAGCAACAGCTTCAGAGAATTTAGCTTTAGACATTTCAGTTGTCCTTGCAAAAGTTTTCCAGACTTTCATAAGTATATTACAAAACCATTTATTTAATTCATCTTCAAGTAATTCTATATCCTCTAAAGGATTATAGCTTGCATCAAATACTTGTTTTCCTTCTGAATCAGTTGTGCCTGAAACATCAACTATATGTATAAATACATCTGCTCCTCTTAAATCATCTAAAAATTGATTTCCCAATCCCTTCCCTTCACTCGCACCCTTCACAAGTCCAGCAACATCCATTAAATCAATTGGAACAAACCTTTGATGATTTATACAGAATCCATGGTTTGGATTGCATTGAGTATTGAATTCTTTGTCAAGACACTCAACCTTAACATACCCTATACCGTGATTGGGCTTTATTGTAGTGAAAGGATAAGAAGCAATTTCAACTTCTGCTAGAGTAGATGCTTTAAAAAAAGTACTCTTTCCTACTGAAGGTTTACCCACTAAACCAATTAACATATTATCTTAATCGTCTAAGTTTAACTGTCTATAAACTAATTTTAATTGAGCTATTAATTCTTGAATTGTTCCATTATTTAAAAGAGCATAATCTGCCATCTCCATACATTTTTTGACTTGCTGCCCATTCTGACTGTTTTCTTTAAAATCTCTTTTATCTGCTTTAAGAAATTCCTTAAATGTTTTAGGGTCACTCTCCTTTGCCCTGTTTTTAGCATTTTTCCACCTTATCCTTAAATCAGCATCAATTGAAATTAAGATAAATTTACTTTTGAAAACTTTTCTCAGTTCCTCAACTTCTCCAGAATTTCTTATCCCATCTATAACATAGTTTTTTTTCTTTTTAATTTTCTTTATAACCCTTTTAGCAAGAACAGAAGAACCTTCTTCTTTTCTCATAAGATTTCCTAAATCCTGTAAAGATTTTCTTTCCAGAGGAAGTCCTCGTTTATTTGCCTCTTCTCTTACTTCATTAGATAAAGACAAATATTCAAATCCCTTTGCCCTAAAGAAATCAGAAGCAACACCTTTTCCTCCTGCAATTCTTCCTGTAAGTCCAATAATCATAGAATAACTTTATGAAACAAGTTTTTATATTTTAGTGTATTAGAATATTGATACTAAAATAAATGAAAAGCTTCTACAAATACAGATAATCTTTAAGTATCTATCCAAAAAATTAAAAACATTTAACCCTAATAATTATCAAGCCCCTGTAGTTCAATGGATAGAACCTCTCGTTGCGGTCGGGAAAATCGGAGTTCGAATCTTCGCGGGGGCGTTTTATTTGTTGTAGGTAAATTGAAATTTACCATTTATAAAAACATAGAATAACTTTTTATATATTTTAGTTACTCACACAGCTTTCTTATATGTTTCAAGAAAGTCTTGGCATTCTCTAAACTTTTATTTGCAGGCTCCAGATTAGCCTGAGATAATTTTTGATAAGTAAATTCTCCTCTCT
>MWBV01000019.1 GCA_002069705.1 Candidatus Diapherotrites archaeon ADurb.Bin253
CTCTTTACTATCTCATCTTGACCAACAAGTTCATAGAATTTTGAAGGCCTGTATTTTTCTGTCCAAATAGAGCTCACCATTAGTTGAAAAAATAATGTTGGTTAATAAAGGTTATTGTGGTAAAATGATTAATATTTTTTATAGAATTATCCTCTCTTAAGCTTACGCTTACGCTTTTCTTTCTTTAGCCTTTTTCTCTGCCATTTCCATCTCATTTGGCCGTCTTTTTTCCATCTTCTACTTGATCTTTTCATGATTGAAGAAAGATAAAAACTATTTATAAAGGTTTTGTAAGAGAATTGTTTTATTTTAGATTTATATACTCAGAATAAAATTTTCTCTTAATTTTTTATCTACTTCTTATAATCCCTCTTTTTTTACAGTATTTGTTTATAGGACAAGTAGAACATTTTGGAGAAACAGGTTGGCAAATATCTCTTCCAAACTGAACAAATATAGCATTAACATCTGCCCAATAAATTTTAGGTAAGATTTTCATTAATTCTTGTTCTGTTTGTTCTGGTTTTTTTGTTTGAACCCATCCCAATCTATTTGGTATTCTATGAACATGAGTATCTACGGGTATAACTGGTTTATTGAATGCAAAAGCTAAAACAATATTTGCTGTTTTTGGACCTATACCTTTTATACTGAGTAATTCATCTTTTTTATCTGGAACTTTGGAATTGAATCTTGTTATTAATTCATTTGAAACTGAATGTAAAACCCGTGCTTTCTTTTTATAATGTCCTGAAGAGAAAATAATTTTTTCTAGCTTAGGTATTGGAATTTTTACAAGTTGTTCTGGAGTATTAACAACTTCAAATAATTTCTTTGAAACTTTTTCAGTGTTTTCATCTCTTGCTCTTAATGAGAGAAGACAGGAAATTAAAACTTTAAATGGGTCAGGTTTTGTTCTCATCCTGTTTAAAGTTGTCTTGTCAGTAGAAGGATATAATCTTTTTAATTCTTCCATAATTTCCTTGAAATATGCTTCTTGCATTTTTTGTTTATTTTTATTTAATTATCTCACCAAATGTTTTTTCAGAAATCCCAGCAGCATTTGCTTCATCTGTATCTAAATGAACAGATAAATTATATTTTTTAGATATTCTTACAATAACATTATGGAAAGTTATTTTTCTTTGTCCATTTATTTTTACAGATACAATTTGATGGTCTTTAAGTTTTATTTTTTTTGCCTGTTCTTCTGAACAGTGTAAATGTCTTTGAGCAATTATAGCAGGTATTTTTATTTGAGATTTGGGTCCTTTAATTGTTACATTTGTTGTTTCATAGATATCTCCTGAGAGTCTTACTTTAGGCAGAGGATTTAATTTTAAAGTGTATGCATCAGTTAAGGATATTTCTGCTTGAGAGTATTCTCTTAATGGACCTAGTATTCTTGCATTTAATTTTTCTTTTCCATTTATTATTTTTATTTTGTTTTTAGATGCAAATTCTCCTGGTTGAGAGAGTTTTTTTACTGATTCTAATTTTTTATTTTTTCCAAATAGTTTTTCAAAATCTTCTTTGGATAGATGAATGTGTCTTGCAGATATTTCTACTGGGACTTTTATGCTTGGTTTTATTTTTTTGAATTTCATTTTAAAATTGTTACCCCGTTTTTGTCATATATTTCTTTTTTCATTCTTATCTTTACTTTACCATTAATAGAATTAATACATAGTGATTTTGGATTTTCATTTGAATAAGACAATGTTTTTTCCATATCAATGTTTTTTATAAATTCTCCCTCATACAAATTTGGTATGAAATATATATTTTCATATTCATCATCTTTAAAACATACTTGATTTATGTCTTTTGGTAAGTTGTATTTTTCAATGTCGTTATAGGATTGACTTTTCCATATTTTATTAACATCATTTTGAAATTTATCTTTGAAATCTTCAATAGTTGCAAATCTAGTAACAGATAAAAATTTTGCAATACTATAAATAGCAAAAGTAATGAATGCTATTATTAATATTACTGAAAAAATCATACTAAAACTTATTTTCATCTGTCCAAGATTATTCATTTTAAGACCTTTAAAACCTCCTCAACAGCCATTTTTTCTTCATCTGTTTTTATTACATAGACATTTACTTTTGAGAATATTGAAGATATTTTCCTTTCATTATTGTTGTTCTTTTTTTTGTTTAGTTTAACTCCTATAAATTTCAGATTATTGCAGATATCTCTTCTTAATCTTGGAACATTTTCTCCTATTGCAGCTGTGAACACTAAATTATCCAGCCCATTTAATACAGTTATATACGAACCTATAACCTTTGTTATTTTGTAAATAAATAAATCATAAGCTAATTTTGATTCTTTGTTTGTGTCCATATTCTTAAGAATATTTCTAAAATCATTATACCCAGAAATTCCTTTTAGCCCTGATTGGTTAGTAATAATATCTTCAACATCATATTTCTTTTTTTGCAAGAAAAATATTACTCCTGGATCTATACTTCCTGAACGTGTTCCCATCATTATACCTTCTAATGGTGTTAGCCCCATACTTGTATCTAATGGTTTGTTATTTTTTATAGCAGAAATACTTGAACCAGAACCTAAATGACACGTGATTGTTTTTCCTTTTAAATTTTGAGAAACATATTCATGAGATAATCCATGAAAGCCATATTTTCTTATATCATATTTTTCAGTTATTTTTTTTGGAATAGCATATGTTTTTGAAACTTCAGGTAATTCTGCGAAAAACATTGTGTCAAAAACAGCGTATTGAGGTTTTTTGAATTTTTCACAAAGTTCAATTACCATTAGTTGTTTTGGATTATGCAGTGGGGCGAATTCTGAGAATTGTTTTATTTTCTTTTTAACTTTAGGAGTTATAAGAGAAGTCTTTTTTAGTTCACCTCCGTGAACAACTCTGTGAGCCAAGAAATCTATTTTTTTATCTGAACATTCCAGAAATATTTCTTGTAATGCTTTGTTATAATCTTCTTTTGATTTTAATCTTTCTTTGTTTCCTGATTTTAATAAATTTGAATCTTCAAATAAGCTGTACTTTATGCTTGAACTTCCGACATTAAACACGAGAATTGATTTCAGCATATACTTTTCCCCACATTATTTTTTTCCAGATTCTTTCATAATTATACAAAAATATTACTTTTACTATTGTAAGTGCAAATGTAAATTTTAGGGAGACTCCCATATCCTTTTGAAGAATATAAATCGCTATTAGAGTTATTACAAAGGATATTGTTTCCCAAATTAATGCTTTTATGAAACTTCTTTTAGGTGTGGAAGTAAGATATTTCACTCTCTTTTTTGCCATTATATTTATAATAAGGTAATCTTTTTAAGGTATGTGCTTGTGTAGTAGCAAATAAAAGATTTAAATGGTTAAGTAGTATTTTAATCATGAGAGTTATATTAAAAAAAGGTAAACAAAAGGAATTAATCTTATTAGCTAAAGGAGAATATTCTTGGAGTTTTCTTTCTAAAATTTTGAAAATTAATGAGAATTATTTAAGAAATGATGTGAAAAATGAAAGAGTAACTCTTGATGAAGATATTTATCTGAGATTATGTAAATTTTCAGGAACTTCTTTTGATAAGTATATTCTTAGAAAAGTAGATGAGAATTGGGGGAGATGTAAGGGTGGAAAAAATTCTCCTAAAAATATTAAAGAAATTGGTCAAATAAATTTTAGTGAGAATCTTGCAGAAGTGTTTGGAATTCTTTTAGGTGGCGGGCATATTCAAAGATATGAAGATGGAAATAAAATAAGATGTTATTCTTTAATTGTTGCTGGAAATTCTCATACAGATAAGGATTTTGTGAGTGTGTATGTACCATCTCTTTTTGAAAATGTATTTGGAACTAAAGGGAGTTTATTTTTTTCTAAGGATAAGAATTCTGTTTATTACAAAATATATGGCAAGAGAGTAGTTGATTTTATTATTTCTAATGGAATTTCTTCTGGTAATAAGAAAGAGAATAATCAGAAAATTCCAAATTGGATTAAAAGAAATAAGAAATTCTTATTAAAATGTATTAAAGGTTTAATAGATACAGATGGTTCAGTGCATCTAGATTCTAAGTTTAGTAAAAACATAAGAATTAGTTATTCTAGTTATATACCTAGTTTGCTTAATGATGTTAGGGAAGCATTAATTTTATTAGGTTTTTCTCCTTCTGAAGTAATTAGAGATAGGCAAATCTTTCTTTCGAGTAAACACGATGTAAATAAATACATTAAGGAAATTGGATTTTCTAATAAAAAAAATTTAAATAGGTTGATTTTGTTTAGAAAAGGTAATGCCCCGGTAGTTCAGAGGCCAAGAATTCCGCCTTCTCAAATCATGCCGGAATTCAATCGATGAGATAATAATTCCAGCCTTCTCTAAGGCAGGCTTATATGTTTTATCACCTTATTTTTCTTAGGGTGATGGAAAACGGCGGTGACCCGAGTTCGAATCTCGGCCGGGGCGTCCGAGATTAGTTCAAATCTCTGAAAAAATAAATAAGAAACATTTTTCTACTACTTTTTTTATAAATAACATGGCAGCAAAAACTAAAAAAGAAATTTATGATGGTTTTGAAGAAAAAACTTTGAGTAATCTTTGGAGTAGGAAAAGATTTGAGGAACATGCAATTGAAATCCAGTCAGAGGTTGTAAGAAAAGGAAAAAATGCAGTAAAAATTACAATAAGGAACAAAGACAAATTTGAAGATAATAAAGGTAAATCAAAGAATACTGAGAGAGATGAAGTATTGGAAGATGTTTTTCTTTGGGCAAAAGAAGGAGAAGCATATTCTTATAAGTTTAGTTTATTTATCCCAAAAGATTTTCCAATAGTTTCAACAAGATTAATTCTTGTTCAGTTTAAACATCATGATGACAATGATAGTGCTTTAGTAGATAATCCTATTATTGCTTTGAGATATAATGATAGAATACTTAGGATAACTTTGCAGACAAACGAAGAGAAAATTAATCTCTTTAAGTCTAATGAAGAAATTAGAGGAAAATGGACTGATTTTGAATTTCATGTTAAATTTACACGATTAAATGATGGATTATTGAGAGTTTGGATTAATAAGAAGAAAGTTGTTGATTATACAGGTGTTACAGCGTATTCTGAAAAATATGGATATCCTTTTCCTGGTAGATTTCATTTTAGATTTGGTCTTTATAGAGATTTAATGGATATCCCTATGACTGCATATTTTGATGAATATCATAAAATACCTTTGAAAAATAGTGAACTTAAATAATCTTCGACCAATCCTACACTAAGTTAAACCTAATGTTGAATTTACAGTTCTAAAAGAAACATTTAAATAGTAATATCAAATGATATTATTGATATTTTGAAGCTTAATTAAAATGGAAACTCGGACAATTAAGAAAAATAAAAGTTATATTGAAACAAACGATATAGCTAGAAGCCCAACGCTTCAAACAGTTCTTATGGTTGAAAAATTCATAAAGGATAATTCAGGAGAATACAAAAAAACAGATTTATTCAAAAATCTACCAAAAAAAGTGATGTGGCAGACATTTCAGGTTATAATGGAGTATTTAGAAGAGAATTTGAGAATAGCTTATGATAATGAAGGATATATTGTTTATATCTGGAATCCAGAATTTGTAGAGAGATTTAGAAATAAACCCGAGTTAGAATGGAATGCAAAGTAAAGTTTATTGATTTAGAATTGAAACATGCTTTTGAAGATTTAGAAAAATCAGATCCAAGACTCTTTAAAGAGGTAAATAAAGCAATACAAGATATATGCCAAAATTCTTTTTGTGGAAGAAATGTAAAGAAAAAATTAATTCCTAAGGAACTTGTTCAAAAGCATAAAATAGATAATCTCTGGATTTATAATTTAAGAAAAGACTGGAGACTCTTATATTCTGTTGGTAGAGATGAAATTGAAATTATAGCAGTTATTCTTGATTGGATGGATCATAAAGATTATGAAAAATTATTCAAATTTTAATTTTATATCAATCCTACACTAAGTTAAACTTAAGGTTGAATTTACGGCTTGGATGTAACTTTGTTTGGAAAAGTATAAAAAGAAGTTTAATTATATTTACAGATGGATGATTATTTAGAAAGACTTAAAGGTATGAAAAGAAAAAAAGTTGTTGATGAGGATTATAAACAAGGTTATAAACAAACAATTCATGCTATAAAAAATCCTCGGGATTTAGGGAAAGATAAAAAACTTCTTGAAACAGGAAAAAATTTTGTAAAATATTTTAATGGAGAAAAAAAATCTCCAAGTGATTGGAGAAAAGGTAATTCTTCAAAAATTGCTTCAGAATTAATGACTAGAGGAATAAAAAATAGAAATTTAGAATATTCTCTTGTTGGGCTAAAATTATACGATTGCATTGGTTTGGCTGATAGAGATTCTGTAAAAAGGAAATTTGAAAGAGCAGCTAAATTAAATCCTAATCCAAAATATTTAAATCAAGGAATTGAGATTTTTGAAAAATATAAAAATGATTTTGGAATTGAACAAAAAGTTCTAGGTTTTTTATCTGTTGCATTCTTTCTTGCAGGAATATCTTTTTTATCCCTTAATTTGACTGGAAATGTTATTGGGAATATGACAAGGAGTTCTGGGAATATCTTGGGGATAATATTGTTTGTTTTAGGAATTGTTGGATTATTTCTTGTAATTAAAGAATAAAAATTTAATCTACTAATTATCTCTTTTTATTAATTCTATATCTGGTTAAACCTTTATTTTATTTTGCCAGATAATATTTACAGCATTTTTTTAAACCCCTTTTACTTATATTTAATATGAGACCAAGATATAGTTTTTCTTCAAGACATACAGGAAAAATAAGAAATATAAGGAAACAAAGAGGCAAATATCCTTCAATTGCAAAAAAGGTTGTTGAGGACTCAGATGTAATCTTGGAAATTCTTGATGCAAGATTCATAAAGGAAACTAGGAATAAAGAAATTGAAAAATATATTAAGCATAAAAACAAAAGAATTATTTATGTTTTGAATAAATCTGATTTAATTAACAAAAGTAATTTGAGGATACCAGATGAAATGTTTCCTTATGTTATGGTTTCTGCAACAAATAGAAAAGGAATAAAAGAATTAAGAGATAGGATAAAAATTGAAGCAAAAAAAGTTGAAAAAAATCCAGAAGATTATCACAAAGTGATTGTTGGAATAATTGGTTATCCAAACACAGGAAAAAGTTCTTTAATTAATTCACTTGTTGGAAAAAGTTCTGCAGGAGTTGGTTCTGATGCTGGATTTACAAAAGGAATGCAAAAAGTAAAACTCTCTCAAAATATTGTTCTTATGGATTCTCCAGGGATAATTCCTGAAAGCGAATACTCCTCACAAGATAGAGAAAAAGTATCTCGTCATACAAAAGTTGGGGCAAGAAGCTATAGCCAGATAAAAGAGCCAGATATAGTTATAAATTTAATAATGAAAGAACATCCAGGAATATTGGAAAAACATTATAAAATAGATGCTAAAGGAAACCCAGAAACCCTCTTAGAAGAATTAGGAAAAAGAAAAGGATTTCTAAGGAAAGGAGGGGAAGTAAATGATGATGCAGTTGCAAGATTAATATTAAAAGATTGGCAAGAAGGAAAAATTAAATTATAATTTTTAACTAAATTTCTTTTCTCATATATTCCCCATTTCCTTTTCCTTCTTCCAGAACATATCCTAATTTTCTATAATACTCTCTAACTCCAACTCCAGAAATAACTTTAATTTCTTTGCATTTTTCTTTTTTAGCGAGTTTTTCTGCAGAATCCATTAACCACTTTCCTAATCCTGTGTGTTGTTGTCCTTTTTCTTTTGCTCCTTCTCCAATTTTTAAGCTCTTTCCATAAACATGTAATTCTCTTATCATTGCTTTTTTATTGAATATTCTTAATCTTAATAACCCAAATAAAATATCTTTTTTATTCACAATCTCTAGAAAATATTCTTTTCCACTAGAAGCTTTATACTCTGATTTTTTAAGTTTCAGATTCGTGTCTAAATTTCCTGCAGATTTATTGAATCCGATTTCTCTATATCTTATTTCTTTAAGTTTAACATTATTTTTTCTTAAATCTTCTTCAACATCTTTTCTTATTCCAATATCTTTGCTACCTGCAATTAAATACTCTAATGGAATTTCTCTCATAATTCTCATTACTCTACAATATCTTGGAACAATCTTCAACATATCCACAAGAAGCTTCTGAATTTCTTTTGGAGTATAAGGTTTATACTTTCCTTCCCAATAAAGATTTTCTAATTCTGAATTAGGTAAAACCTGACAAGGATATATTTTAATCTGATCTGGTTTAAAGTTTTCATCTGAAAATATTTTTTTAAATAACTCTAAATCTTTCTTTAAATTGCTTCCAGGTAATCCTGGCATTAAATGATATCCTATTTTGAAACCAGCATTTCTCAAACACTTTGTAGCTAAAATAACTTCTTTAACTGAATGCCCTCTTTTAACTAGTTTATACACTTTGTCATCTATCAATTGAACTCCCAATTCAACTCTTGTGCATCCAAATTCCCTCATTCTTTCAATGAATTCACAACATACATCAGGCCGTGTTTCAATGCAAAGAGCAACACATCTATGTTTTGAATTTTCATTTATTTTTTTAGCTTCACTTAAATTTTTAGAAATCTTTCCATTTAATCCATCATAAAGTCCTTTAATAAATTCATATTGAAATTTTTCAGGATACTCTAAAAATGTTCCTCCCATAATTATTAGCTCTATTTTATCTGTAGGATGATTCATAACTTCAAATGCCTTAATTCTTGAAACAACTTGTTTATAAGAATCATAATCCAAAGATTTAGCTCTTAAAACAACAGGACTTTTTGGAGTATAGCTTTGTGGAACATTCATTGAAGGGCAATATATGCAGTTACCATGTTTGCATTTTTTTGGAGGCAACATAACAGCAACAGGTGTTATTCCTGATATTGTCTTTGTTGGTTTACGAACTTCATTATTTATTGGAGTTTTCATATACCTTCAAGAAAAAAGTTATTTTTAAATTATGCATATTGTAAAAAAAGACGAAATTTAATTTATATTCTCAACCCTCAAAATACTTATAAAATCTTTCTGAATTAGAGTAATAATGAAAATAGGCATAATAGGGGGTTCTGGACTTGAAAATCCAGAAATTTTTACTGAATTTAAAACAAAAGAAGTTGAAACTCCTTTTGGGAAACCCTCTTCTCCTTTAACAATAGGAAAAATAGGGAGTGTAGATGTTTTCATAATCTCAAGACACGGGTTAAAACACGAAATTCCTCCAACTGAAGTAAATAACAGGGCAAACATCTTTGCATTAAAATCAGAAGGATGCAAGTTTATAATTTCAACAACTGCTGTAGGTTCTTTACGCGAAGAAATTAAACGAGGGGATTTTATGATATTAGACCAATTTATTGATTTTACAAAACATAGAAAACTAACTTTTTTTGATAAATTTGAATTTGGACCAATACATACTCCTATGGCAAATCCATTTTCAGATGTTTTAAGAAAAAAGCTAATTGAGAGTTGTGAAGAACTCCAATTTCCAGTACATAAAAAAGGAACAGTTATAACAATAGAAGGTCCAAGGTTTTCAACAAAAGCAGAAAGTAATTTATTTAGACAGTGGGGAGCACATGTAATAAATATGTCAACTTCTCCAGAAGCTATTCTAGCAAATGAAGCAGAAATACCTTTTGCAACAATTGCAACTTCAACAGATTATGATTGTTGGAAAGAAGATGAGAAACCAGTAACATGGTATGAAATAAAAGAGATTATGAAACAAAATACTGAAAAATTAAAAAAAGTTTTAGTTCATACAATAAATTCATTTTCAAGAGAACAAGAAATAAACAAGCTAAAAGAAAAAGTTAGAACAATTCCAGATTTCCCAAAACAGGGGGTTATGTTTAGAGATATAACAACTCTTTTACAAAATAAAGAAAGTTTAAGGAAACTTGTAGAACTTTTTTATGAGAAATATAAAGATGCAGAAATAGATATAGTTGCAGGAATTGAATCTAGTGGTTTTATAATGGCAGGTTTACTTGCAGAAAAATTAAATGCAGGACTTGTTTTAATAAGAAAACCAGGGAAGATTCCTTATGAAACAATAAAACAAAATTATAAATTAGAATATGGAGAAGGTTCTGTTGAAATACCTAAAGATGCAATAAAGCCAGGACAAAAAGTACTTATTATAGATGATTTAATTGCAAAAGGAGGAACAGTTCAGGCAGTTGCAGATTTAATAGAGAAAATGAATGGAGTTATAGCAGGGTGTGCATTTGTAATAGAGCTTCCAGAATTAAAAGGGCGCGACAAACTTTCTAAATATCCTTTTTTCAGTTTGATTAAATTTGAAGGTGAATAATGTTTATTTTGTAGAGAATTAAAACATATTTAGGAACTACTATATTATATTAAAACCAAATAATTTTTAATATTACTCTAATAATATTAATTATGGAAAACCAACAAAAAGTTTGGAACAATATAGCAGAAGAATGGCAAAAATTTAAGGAGACACCATCTGAGTTTAGCCAACAATTTTTAAAATCTTGCACAGGCAAGGTATTGGATTTAGGAAGTGGGACTGGAAGACATCTAACAAAAATAAATAATGGAAAAATGTATTTAATTGATTTTTCTGAAGAAATGATAAATCTTGCAAAAAAGAAAGCAACTAAACTTAAGATACCTGCAGAATTTATTGTTGCAGATATTTCCAAAGAACTCCCTTTTCAGGATAATTTTTTTGACTATGCTATTTCTATTTCTGCAATTCATTGTCTCCAACCACAAAATCATAAGAAAACAATATCTGAATTATATCGAGTTATGAAACCAAAATCTAAAGTACTGATTGGAGTTTGGAATTTTAAATCTAAAAGATTCAACCAGAAAAAAGGAAAAGAAAAAATGATAAAGTGGACAGATAAAGGAGAAAGGTATTATTATTTATTTGAAGAAGAAGAAATACATAATCTTTTCAAATCAGTAGGTTTCAAAATTGTTTCTACACACAATTCAGAAATGATGATTAATTTTATTGTAGAGAAATAAGATAATAATCTTTATATATCAAATAAATAATTCAAAATTCATGAAATTAAACAAGAAAGTATCTGACTTAGCAAGAAAATTAGAGTTTATAGGTATTGATGAAGAATTAAAAAGAAGAGAAATAATAAAAAGTTGTATTGGTTTACCTGGATTAATAACAGGATTCTATTTAGTCAAAAAAATTAATGGAAGTTATGCAAGATTAAAAAAAGAAGTTGATAATTATAATAAGCTTAAATATTTGGAACAAAGAACACAAAGAATAATTTATAATTAATAAATTAACTATTTTTTAACAACTTTTATCATATCAAAAAAGCTCATCTTTTCAAAATCAACAATCTTTTTCTCATCTAAATCTATTTTAATTTTAATAAGACTCAAACCAGATATAAAAATTGTTCCTAAAATATAAACTTTTTTTTCTTTTGCCTGAATACTAAGAAGAAGCTTCTCTATTTTATTTTTTATTTTTTTCTCAAACATTTCACCTTCAATAAGTTTTTCAATATGATTGAAATCAAAATCAAGGTTATCTGGAATCTTTTCTGGTTTGAATACTTCTCCATAATCTTCTACAGGTATTAATTCCACTCCGTCATTTATTTTAAAACTAAACATCTTGTTGATTGAAGGAACATAATAATCTATATTTTGTTTATTATCTTTGCCCTTCTTATCAACTGCAAAGAAAGCAGAACAAAAAAAAGCATCTTTGTTCTCACTAATAAATTTCTTGAAATCTTTTGAACCTACTAACTTCTCAAAATAAAATTGGAAATTCATAAAACTTTCAGTATATTCTAATTTATAAGGTTTTAGAATATAAATTATTTTAAAGATAAATCATATATTATAAATATGAAATTAAAGAAAAAATCTCCAGAGGATTATAGAAAAAAGTCAAAAAGGCCAGCAGAAACAAAAAACATTTCATTAGAGAGAATTGCAAGGGGGATTGTAACAGCATCTAGTCCTGTTTTATTTCAAGTAGAATTATCTCGTAAAAGATATCACACATTTACAAAAGATGATGCTTCAGAATACAACCAACCAAGATTAAAAACAAGTATAAGATGCATCTATTATGGACACAGAAACAATCTTCTTCCTTATGCAATTTATGATTTAAATTGGAATCTAATTTGGAAAGATAAAAATGAAAAAACTAAAATTTAAAACATCCTCCATTAATACATCTTACAGTACAAATATTACTTGAATTTTGACCTGCAATAAGTAACTTATTGTAATTAGAAATATTTCCAGATAAAGTAACTGTCCCGACCCCTATAATAGAGATATTGTTTTTTCCAATATTATAGTTTGAGTCAATATAACAATTTTCAGAGCAATTTATCAGCCAATTTCCAGAAGAGTAATTACAAGTGCTTAAAAACAAGGTGAAAAAATCATCCACTTTATTTTGAGTTATTGTAAAATTAAATAAATTATTGTCTGTTATATATCCTGACTTGCTTGCATTTATTGTATAATTGTTATAGTAACTTCTTATTCCTCCTCTGTTTACATATTCGGTAATTTCTTGTCTTGGTATATAACCTGAACTATTTGTCTGCTTTGTAAATTGAATATTACCAGTTGTATTGTAAGCAGTTATATTTGCCCCTGCAACTGCAGTTCCATTAGAATAATTAGTGTATGCTTGATAATACCATTTTCTTATAATTTCTCCTGAACTCCCTGTAAAAAATTCATTATCATAGGAACAATTAAGAAGAGTGTTATTCCTACTTAAACCATCTGAATAATAAATATCGCGTAGTCCTCCATTGGTATAAACACAATCTATAATTCTAGAGTTGTTCAAATTAGCAAGATGATATGCTTCATTATCTCCTGTAGCACTATTTCTCATAAGTGTATTGTTGTTTCCTCCTAAGTAAATACCTGCTATTTCCCCAATACCTTTAGAATCAATTAAAGTGTTATTACTTGATGGAAAAAATGTGTTCCATCCAATTCGTATACCTGTATGATATCCTATTCCTGTTGAATTAGAAATTAGATTATTATTTGATTCGTAATCAACTGTTATACCCTGTGAATAACCAGATATTCCTGTTGAATTAATTATATTTCCATTTTGAACTCCTTCGAAAGAAATCCCTGTATTAGATGAAGAGTTTACAAAAGAGTTAATTACACCTGTATAATATGTATAATCTGAACGAATAGCATGTGCTAAATTTGAAATAGCTGTTGAATTAATAATACTGTTATAATACCCGTAATATCCTAACCTAATACCATTGCTTTCTTCTGATAAACCAAAAGAATTAATTATTGAGTTATG
>MWBV01000020.1 GCA_002069705.1 Candidatus Diapherotrites archaeon ADurb.Bin253
TTCTAAGGGAATAGGTAAGAAAAAGAATAGAATAATATTTTCCTTGTTGTGGGTATTCATGATATCTGGAATATTGTTTCATAGATATTCTACAACAGCATTGTTTAATGGAAATTCTTTTTTGAGTAAATTATTTTACATTGGAGGAATGCTTCTCTTTTTTGGATATTTTGTTTGGATATATTTTAAAGATAATATAAAAATAAAAGGCAACCAGATAATAATATTGCTATATGTATTCTTTATGACTCTATCAGGTATAAGTGCTGTAAGATTATTATTTATATTTACTCCTGTAGTTTGTTTTATATCTGCTTACTCTTTAAAAAAGATATATGATTATGCTGATAACTCAAAAGATGAAATTGTAAAAGTAATTCTTTATGCTGTTTTAATTGGAATAATAATACTCTTAATATTTACATCTGTTGCTTATATTAAATCAATAAAAGTTCAGTCAAGTCAAATAGGTTCATCTGCAAATGAACAGTGGCAACATTCTATGAAATGGGTAAGGGAAAATACTGAAGCAAATGATGTATTTGTACATTGGTGGGATTATGGTTATTGGGTTCAATACATGGGGGAAAGGCCTACTGTTACTGATGGGGGACATGGAAATGGATATTGGGATCACTTAATTGGAAGATATCTGCTTACAACACCTTATCCAGAGACTGCATTAAGCTTTATGAAAGCTCAAAATGTTTCATATCTTTTAATTGACCCTACAGATCTTGGCAAATATTCTGCTTATAGTAGTATTGGAAGTAATGTTAAGGGAGATGATAGATTTTCATTTATACCAACAATGATTTCTAGTAAGAGTCAGATGCAGGAAACAAAGAATGGAATAATACGTGTTTACCAAGGAGGATATGGTTTAGATGGAGATATTCTTTATGAAGAAGATGGTAAAAAAATATTTCTCCCAATGGAAAACTCTGGAATAGCAGGAGCAATAGTAGAAAAAGAGAATGGCAAGTTTAAACAGCCAATAATTGCTTATGTTTACAATGGAAACCAAGTAAATATCCCTATGAGATATTTATATTACAATGGAACAATCTATGATTTCAAAAATGGTACAAATTCTGGAATTTATATAATCCCTCAAATAAGTCAAGTTAATAATGCATTACAATTAGATGAAGAGGGTGCTTTAATTTATCTTTCTCCAAAAGTAATTGATAGTTTAGTTGCACAAGTTTATTTGATGAATGACCCTCTAAAAAGATATAATAATAGTTTAAAGTTAGAACACTCTGAACCAGACCCTCTAAAAACATATTTAGAGATGTATTCAACTATGAAGATAAATGAATTCTTCTACTTAGGTGGAATTAGAGGACCACTTAAAATATGGTCTGTGCATCCTTCTGAAAGAATAATTGCTAGAGAAGAATTTACAAAAGTTTCTGGAGAATATGCTGAATTAGATAATTTAACATTTATAAGATGAAAAAGAAAATAGCTATCTTTCACCCTTGGATAAAAAGCAGAGGGGGTGCAGAGAAAACTGTGCTTGAATTATTAAAAAACTTCAAAGGTTCTGAATTATATACTTGGGTATATGAAAAAGATAATACTTTTGAAGAATTTAAAAAATACAAGATAAATGTTATAGGAAATAACTTTTTTAGAAGATTTTCTCATTCAAATATATTAAGAGGATTATTTTTAATAAGTTCTTTTTCCTCTAAAATACCTTTAGAGAAATATGATTTATTTTTAATTTCAACTTCAGGTGTTGGAGAATTTATATTATTCAAGAATTATAAACCTGGAAAAACATATGCATATGTTCATACTCCACTTAGAGATGCAGATAAAGATATTATAAATTGGAATCTAAAAAATAAACACAGAAATATAATTTCTAAAACAATTTATTTATTAGCTGTAAATGTGTATAAAACATTAGAAAAAATTTCTTGGAAAAGAATAGATCATGCAATATTTAATTCAGAATTAAGTCTAGAAAGAGCAAAGAAAAGAAACTTGATAAAAAATAAAAAATTTAGTGTAGTTTATCCTCCAACAGATATAAACAGAACAGAAAAAATAAAAACACAAAGAAAAAATTATTTTTTATATCCTTCACGAATAAATCCTCCTAAAAGACAGGATTTATTGATAAAGGCATGGAAAATATTTTCTAAAAAACATCCAAATGAAAAACTAATAATTGCTGGAAATCTGGAGAATAAAAAATACTATCAAGAATTAAAGAGATTATCTGAAGGATTTAAGAATATTGAAATAAAAACAAATCTAAACAATAATGATTTCTTGAAATTATATGAAGAAAGCAAAGCAGTAATATTTGTTCCATTTATGGAGGATTTTGGAATAGTTCCTTTTGAAGCATTAAGTTTAGGTAAACCATTAATTGCAGTAGATAAAGGAGGATATTATGATTTAGTCAAGAAAATACCTCAATATTATCCAATTAAAGAAGTATACTCTGAAGATAAGATGATAATTGAGATAAATAAGACATTGGAAAATTTTATGAAGTCAAGAGTAAAACCAAAAAAAATAACTAACTTAGTCTCTAACACAACTAATTTTATAAATAAAATTAGCGAGATATTAGAATGAAAGAGAAACTTGTATCTGTAAACATACCAACCTATAACTCTGAGAGTACTCTGGAACAATGTTTAAAGGCAGTTAAAAATCAGACTTACAAAAATATTGAGATTATTATAGTTGATAGCTACAGCAAGGATAGAACTCTGGAGATTGCTAAAAAATTCAATGCCAAAGTGATTATGTGCAAAGGAAAACTCTTGGAAGCTAGAATTTTGGGAACTGAAAAAAGTAAAGGGGAATATGTTTTATTGCTTGATTCAGATCAAATATTAGAAAAAACTGCAATAGAAAGAGCAGTTGAGAAAATGAAAGATTATGATAGTTTATGGTTTTGGGAAAGAGCTTATAATAGAAAAAAATTCTTACCTTCATTATATGATGCAGATAGAATGCTTGTTCAAACCTACTGGAGACCTGATGATGATATTGTATTGCCAAGATTCTTTAAAAGAAAATTGTTAATGAAAGCTCACAGCAAAATACCTAAAGAGCATATAAACATATGTGCTGCGCAAGACCACATAATTACATGGCATGAATTCAAACAACTAACAAACAAAAATGGTATGATAAAAGATGCTGTAGAACATATGGAACCAGATACATTAAAATCATTATTTAAAAAACAGTGGAGATGGGGAAAAACTACAAGAGATTTTTATAAAACAGGGCTTTACAGAGAATTAATAACTAAAAAAGACAGATTTAGAAGATTTAAATTTAAACACTTAAAATGGAGTCTTAAAAGTTTCCTATTAAGGATATTAAGAGGAATACCTTATAAGTTAGGATATTGGTTTGGGTAAAAATTACAAAAAATTTGGATGTTTATCCCTAGAGAGATTAGGAAAGCTATTTATTAGATTAAAAGAATCTTCTTTATTTTCTGTGTGTATTGTTTTAAGGTATCTTAATGTCTCATTTAACTTTCCATTTTGACAAAATACTCCACACCCTTTTGAATTAATCTCTTTTTCTATCTCTAACTTTCTTTGACTATTATAAATCTCTTTAAAAGACTTTTCTTTAATATTTCCAAGCAAGTAATCTTTATTATCTCTAAGATTCTTACAGAATGCAACATCTCCATTTGCAGTGATAGCAGTTACAAAATTATGGACATAACAATTGGATTTTTCTTTTTCTGAAATTGATAATTCTCTTTCTCCAGAATCTCTAAATCTGGTTCCAGCATCTCCATACTTATCTTTAGTATATTGTGCGACCAAGACTCTAAAAGTATTATCTTCTAAATTTCTTTTAGCTTTCTCAAAAAGAGGAACTACTTCTTTATCCCACCAAGAAAAATCTTCAGAACCCATTCTTATATCTGGTTTTCCTTGATAATAATCTAACCCGATATTCTTTGCTAATAATGCTTCAGAATATAACTCATTATAGTTGTCTTTAACAACTAGTTGACTAACTCCTAAGGTAGTATTGCTATTTAATTTCTCTTTAAAATTCTTCAATAGATTTAATCCATTAACAACATCGTCAAATTTTTTAATTCCGTGACATTTATAAAAAGTATATGGAGTAGCTGCACCTAAGCTTACTCTTACCCATTCGCAATTTTCAACTAGCGTCTTTGCTATAAATTCATCTATTAAAACACCGTTAGTAAATATCCCGTTTTGTATGCCTAAAGAAGAAGCTAATTTCATTGATTCTGGAACATATTTATTTGTTAAGGGTTCTCCTCCCCCTGTCCAATTTATGCTTTTAACTCCTGCATCTGCTAAATCATAAATTATTTTTTCTAGAAGTTCTCTAGACATTTTAGTCCTATCTTTTCTGTGATCTTCCCAACAACACCACATACACTTTTCATTGCAAGAATTACTTGGATCTATTTCTATGTTTATTGGATAAACAATTTTACCTTCTAAAAAATAAAATAGCCTCTCCTTGTTAGAAAATATCTTTTTATCAATCTCGAATATATCCAACCCCATCTTTAATATTCCTCCATTTAATTGTATTCAAGGATAAATCCTTTGGTAAGTTCAATCCAGTCTCATGGATAGTTATCTTTCCAACAAACGGATTTAATTTTTTTGCTAGATTATATAACAATTCTCTTTCTCCTCCAATATGTAAAATACCCTCTAAATCTAAATCTACAGCCAAAAGAATTTCTTTTGCTAAATTATTTACAGGCATTCGTGTAGTGTATTGATCTGTGAGTGCTTTGGGGTAAGGAAAAGAATCTTTAGGTAAAAAAGAGGATCTAATTATCAAGTGTGAAGGAACCATCCCTACAAAACATTCTCCTGCAAACTTTGTAAAAGAATAATAATTCAAGGGATTTGGTATATCCTCTTCTGAATAATTACCTTTTCTTCCATCAAAAACAGTGTCTGTACTCATATAAATCATTTTTATATTGTTATTTAAACATAATTGAGAGATATTTTTTGTTGCTAGAACATTGGTTAAATATGCCTTCTCTCTATTTTCTTCACATTTTCTCGCACCAACTAGTGCTGCAAGATGAATTACTTGGTTTGGTTTTTCTCTCTCAAAAAATCTATTCAATTTATTAAAATCAGTAATATCTAATTCAGAATGAGAAGGGGAGAGTAAACTATCCCTATGTGAAAGTATCTCTTTTCCTAAAACCCCTGTAGAACCGAGAACAAGTGTTTTTTTAACCATTTGAAACAAAAAATTAAGAACTTTAAAAAGATTATTGCGAAAAAGGATAATCTGAAATAACTTTTAGTTTATACAAAAGGATTTAAATGAAAAATAAGATTAATTAATATGAAGATATTAGAAGTTAAAGAGTTGGAAATTCCAGACATAAGGGTTATAAGATTTTCTAAATTTAAAGACCATAGAGGATACTTTATGGAACATTTTAGAAGAAGCGATATACAAGGATTGGGAATTAAATCCTTAGAAAATGTGAATTTTGTTCAAGGAAATCAAAGTTATTCAAAAAGAGGGGTTATTAGAGGTATGCATTTTCAATGGAACCCATATATGGGTAAGATGGTTAGAACTTTATCTGGAAATATGACTGATTTAGTTCTAGATATAAGAAAAGGTTCTCCTAATTTTGGGAAGATGATTGGTTATGAGATGCCTTCCTTAGATAAAAAAGATTACGATGAATGGATTTGGGTTCCTCCTGGATTTGCCCATGGAAACTTTTATCTTAAAAATTCTAAAATAGAATACTTATGTTCTGGGGAATATAGTCCTGGATGTGAAGCGGGAATATCTCCTTTAGCTAAAGATATAGATTGGTCATTATGTAATCCAAAAATAAAAAAGAACTTTGATTTAATCTCTTTAAATAATAGTTTAATGACTGATAAAGATAGAAATGGATTCACTATAGAAGAATGGAATAAAAACGAAAAATCAGATAAATTTATTTATAAAGAATTAAAAAATTTAGACTTATTTTAAAATGATTTTAGAGGACAAGATACTCTTTACAGGAGGAAGTGGGTTATTGGGGAGAGAGATTAAAAAATTAATCCCAAATGCATATTTCCCTTCCCATCAAGAATTCGATATTGAAAATTACAGCCAAATGAAAGAATATCTTAAAGGAAAAGAAATAAATCAGATAATCCATGCTGCAGCATTTACTTCTCCTCCAAAATTAGAGAAGGACCCTATTAAAGGGATAGATACGAACATAATTGGAACTTCAAATGTAGTTAAATTGGCTTTTGAAAATAATTCAAAATTAATATACATATCCACAGATTATGTATTTTCAGGCGAAAAGGGGAATTATTCTGAAGAAGATGCGCTTTATCCTGTGAATAAATATGCTTGGTCTAAATTAGGAGGGGAGTGTGCTGTTAGAATGTATGATAATTCTTTGATAATAAGAACTTCCTTTGGTCCAAATGAATTTCCATATGAAAAGGCATTTATAGATCAATGGACCAGTAGAGAAAGTGTTTCAGAAATATCTAAAAAGATAATTAATTTACTAAACAAAGACGTTTTTGGAATTATTCATCTTGGTGGTCCAAGAAGAACAGTTTTTGAATATGCAAAAAGTCTTGATAAATCTAAAGATATAGGAAAAAGGTCAATTAAAGAAATGGAATTTAATTTCCCAAAAGATACTTCATTAGACTCTAAAAAATATAATTTATTAATGGGAGAAATAAAATGAAGATACTTGCAGCAGGAGGAGCAGGATATATTGGTTCTAGTTTAATACCTGAACTTCAAGAAAGAGGGTATGATGTGGATGTTGTTGACTTATTGTGGTTTGGCAACCATCTACCTGAAAAGACAAATGTAATAAAAAAAGATATATTTGAGCTAGATAAAAAAGACTTAGAAAAATATGAGCAAATAATATTCTTAGCTGGATTGTCTAATGACCCGATGGCAGAATTCTCACCTAAAAAAAATTTTATTTATAATGCGGCACTTCCATCTTACTTAGCATACCAATCTAAAAAAGCAGGTGTTAAAAGATTTATATATGCTTCTTCTTGTTCAATTTATGGATATACCGTAGATGAGCTTTATGATGAAAATTCTCCTGCAACTTGCGACTATCCTTATGGAATTTCTAAATTACAGGGAGAAAACGGATGTTTAAAAATGCAAGATAATGATTTTTCAGTTATAGCATTAAGACAGGGAACAGTTTCAGGATATAGCCCAAGGATGAGAACAGATTTAATTGTGAATACAATGTTTAAAACTTCTATGCTAGAAAAGAAAATAACTATAAATAATCCTTCAATATGGAGACCAATATTGGATATAAGAGATGCTGTTAATGCCTATTTAAGAGCGATTCAAGCAAATTATAAAATAAGTGGACCATTTAATGTTGCCTCTGGAAATTACACTGTTGGACAAGTAGGAGATTTAGTGAAAGAAGAGATTGAAAAGAGAACCAAAGAAAAAATAAATATGGAAATAAAGAATATTCAAGATTTTAGAAATTATAAAGTATCTACAGAAAAAGCAAGAGTAATTTTAGGATTTATCCCAAAATATTCTGTACAAGAAACTATAGACCATTTATTTGAAAATAAAGATAAAATTGGGCATATTGGAAATCCAGATTATCAAAATATAAATATGTTTAAAAGATTAGAAGAGTAAATATTTTTTTAAAACACTAATTTTTAAAAACAAACGATTTATCTCATAATTATGGAAAAAAAAGTAGCGATAATAATACTTACTTGTAACCAGAAAAAGATGCTTGAAGAGACTCTTGAATCTTTGATAAAAAAGATGAATTATAAAAATTATAAAATTTTTCTTGTAGATAATGGAAGTGCAGATAGGCATGATTTAATGGTAAAAAAAGAATTCCCAAAAGTAGATATTACCAGAAATAAAGAGAATTTAGGATTTTCTAAAGCAAATAATATAGGTATAAAAAAGGCTTCAAAATATTACAATCCAGAATACTTTTTATTGATGAATGACGATATGGAAGTATCTGATAAAGATTTCTTGAAAAAGATGATTAAAGTTGCAGAACAAGATTCAAAAATAGGAGTGGTCGGATGTCAACAGATACATCCAGATGGAACTATGCAAGATGTGGGAGGGTATTTTAGAAAATGGAATCTAACTAAGATATTAAAGTTTAAGCAAGGAGAGATACTTGATGTAGATTTATTTATGGGTTCATGTATGTTAATTAAGAAAGAAGTAATAAAGAAGATTGGGGGATTAGATGAGGGATTTACTCCTTTCTTATTAGAAGATTCTGATTATTGTTTAACTGCAAAAAAAGCAGGGTATTTGGTTAAAGTTGTTACAGACACCAAGATAATCCATAAGAAAAGTAAGACAGTAAACTCATTTACAAACAGCAAACATATGTTTGTTAGGTTCAAAAATGATATATATTTTTCTATTAAACATATGACCTTGAAGTATGCTCTTTTTAGGATATTTATTTATCTACCTCTTGTAGCAGTATTTAGAAAAAAGCGCGATGAAGAGAGACTAAGTAATCTCAGAAATTTTGCTTTTAGAAAAGAAGCAATAAATAATATATTCTTGTTAATCGGAGCATATTTTTATTCATTAACAAATATAGGTAAAATAAAAAATAAAAATTATGATAAAAAAAACATTAAGAAAAATTAGAAGTACGAGAATAGGATATAATATTGGTAGAAAGATATTATCTACTCCTCTAATTGTTAATAGTTCTGTATACGATAAGTCTTATAATAAAAAAATAAGAAAAACTATAAACAAGTTAGAAAAAGAATATCCAACCGGAGTTGATATTGGAACAACTAATCTTTGTAATGCTGCATGCATAATGTGTCCTCATTCAAAATTAAAGAAGATGGGGACTATGGATATGAATCTTTATAAAAAAATAATAGACAATTGTGCTAAATTAAACATAAAAACAATTACACTCTCGTTTTTCGGTGAACCGTTTTTAGATAAAACTATAATTGAGAAGATAAAATATGCAAAAGAAAAAGGAATGAATGTTGGATTTTATTCAAATGCTTCACTTCTTAATGAAGAATTATCAAAAGGGATAATAAATGCAAGATTGGATAGTATAACGATAAGTTTTGATGGAGCAACTAAAGAAACTTATGAAAAAATAAGAAAAAATCTGAAATTTGAGATAACAAAGAAAAATGTTCTTGGACTCATAAATACTAAAAAGAAACTTAATAAGAAAAACCCAAAAGTAAATCTGGTTTTAGTTGAACTAGAGGAGAACAAGAGAGAAATAAAACAATTTTACAAATACTGGAAAGGGAAAGTAGATGGCATAAATATTATTAATATGAGGAACTGGGCTAATGAAATTCAAAAAGAAGGAACAAAGGAAAGTTTTCACTTTAATAAGAAAATAAGCAGGAAACCCTGTGCATTAATTTGGTCAAAGATGGTTGTAGATTGGAATGGAGATGTTGTTTTATGTTGTGATGATTGGAATCACTCAACTGTTTTGGGTAATTTAAAAAATCAAACAATAGAAGAGATATGGAAAGGAGAAAAATTGAGGAAGATACGTGAAGCACATATTAAAGGAGAATTTTATAAAGTTCCGTTATGTTCTTGTTGTAATAAAAAATCTGTATGGTGGTGGTATTAAATATGCCAGACAAAAAAATAAAAATTTGTTTTATTGGGGCTAATCCTTATTTTAATGGGGGAATTGGATTATATCAAAAGAATTTAATTAAATATATAAAAAAGAACAAAAATGCAGAAATTGATGTAATTTACTTTGGTAAAAAAGCAGAAGTTATTGAAGACAAAGGAGTAAAATATATTCAAATAAAAAATAATTTCCCTTATCCTTTAGATCAAATAATAGACAATATAAAGATAATTAATTATCTGAAAAATAATAATTATGACATAATTAATTCTCATGCTTTGTGGGGATTTTGGATGAACTTTTATAAAAAAAGAAAATATCAAAAATTAGTGCACACCTACCATGGAGTAACTTATAATTATTTTAAAGTGCATATAAAGAGATTCTCTATATTAAAGAAAATTCTTTTCTCACCTATGATTCTTTTTGGATATATTCTGGAAAAGCCACCTATTAAAAAAGCAGATGAGATAATTTCTGTTTCTCAAAAAGTAAAAAATCAACTTAATGAAGCTTATAATTGCAAAAGAAAAATAAATGTAATAAGAACAGGAGTTGATTTAAAAGAATTTAAACCAAGAGATAAAGAAAAAATAAGAGAAAAACTTAATTTGGAGAATGATAAATTATATGGATTGTATATTGGTAAAGGGGGTTATTGGATAAAAGGATTAGATAGAGCAATAAAAATATCTGAAGAGATTTACAAAAAAGATAGAAATTATAGAATGATTATTGTTGGTGCAGATTATAAAAAAATAAAAGATTTCATAAAAAAAGATTTCATAATCTATTTAGAAAAAGTAGATAGAGAGGAAATTAAATATTATTATAATGTTTCAGATTTTCTTTTTTATCTTTCAAGATATGATGGAGGAGCCCCAACATTAGTTGTATCTGAAGCTATGGCTTCTGGATGTCCGATAATATTTTCTAAAGATTCTCAACAAGAGATAATAAAAGATAAAGAGAATGGTATAATAATAGACAAATTTAATATTGAGAGTTCTGAAATTATAATGGAAATATTAAAAGACAGGAAATTAAAAGAGAAGATTATAAAAAATGAAATAAGAACAATAAAAGATATTTCTATAGATAATTGGGGGGAAGAATATATAAAAATTCTAAGAATAAACTAAAAGTAAAGGTATTCTTTATTACATAAAAATATTTAAAGATGTTGCAAAGTCGGGAATATATAAAATGTCAAATAAAAAAGAACTGGTAATTGAATTAATTCATCCCCCTCATCCTCAATCTATTGAAGATAGGCTTGATGCTCCTTTAGGTTTGTTATATATTGCATCTAACCTTGAAAAAGAAGGTTATCTTGTTAGAATAAATGATTTATCTGGGGTAGATGAAAAGGATTGGAAAATAGGTGAAGCGGATATCTATGGTACAACTATCTATGCTCCAACAGTAAATATCTCTGAAAAAATTGCAAAAGAATGTAAAAGAATAAACCCCTATTCAGTTGTTGTTGCTGGAGGAGCCCACCCTACTGCTGTTCCAGATAAAATTGGAAAATCTTTTGATGTAGTTGGGATAGGAGAAGGGGAGGAAATTATGCTAGACATAGCTAGAGAATATCCAAACAACAAAAGATTTTACAAAAAAGATCTTGAAAGGAATTTAGACAAATACCCTCACCCAGCATATCATCTTGTTGATCCATTCAGCTATAAGAGAAAATTTGAAGGCGAGCAAGCAATAACTCTATTGACTTCTAGAGGTTGCCCTTATAGATGTGCATTTTGTGGACTTGCTGAACAACATAAAACAATGAAATACCGTTCACCAGAAAATATATTAGAAGAGATTAAATTTATACAAAAAAAATATGGAATAAATAAATTTAATTTTCAAGATGATACATTTACTGTAAATAAAAAAAGATTATATAAAATGCTTGATTTATTTAAACCTCTTAATATAGGATTTAGAGCCCATGGAAGATCTGGATTAGATACTTTAGAGGATTACATATTATTAAAAGAAGCAGGATGTGATGTTATCGCATGGGGTATTGAAAGTGGTTCACAAAAGATTTTAGATTTAATGAACAAACAAACTACAGTAGAAAATAATGAAAATGTAATAAAATGGGCAAAAGAAGCAGGTTTAACAACTCATGCTTTTTTTGTTATAGGTTTCCCTGGAGAAGATAAAGATACTTTAGAAGAAACAAAGAATTTTATAGAAAGAACAAATCCAGATCAATATTTTGTAAGTAATTTTGTTCCTTATCCTGGTACTGATGTTTGGAACAATCCCAAAAAATATGGGGTCAAAAAGATACATACAAATTTTGAGAAATATTATCAGGTAGATAAAGAGGGATTTGGGTCTAGAAATATAGAGGTAGAAAATATAGACATAGAAATGTTTAAAGAACTCGAAAAAGATTTTAGAGGATGGATAAACCAAAGAATGCAAAGAGGAAGTGTGCAGGAATATGAGGAAAAAATTATGAAAAAATTAAAATGGAAGGAAAATTTAAACTTGAAAGAAAAGTAGCAATAGTCATCTCTACATACAGTCAGAGTGATTTATTAAAAAAATGTATTAGCTCTTTAAAAAAAAATACAGATTATAAAAATTACAGAATTTATCTTGTTGAT
>MWBV01000021.1 GCA_002069705.1 Candidatus Diapherotrites archaeon ADurb.Bin253
CTGACTTTGTAAGTTGTAAAACACATTCTTTAGTTTCTTCAATTTTACAAGTTGCTGAACATCCATCTCCATTAACATTGTTTCCATCATCGCATTCTTCATTTGATTGTTTTATCCCATCTCCACAGTAAGGTCCTTTTAGAGTGATTAGTTTACATTGAGTTGAACAATATTGACAAGAACCTCCATATAATGGATTACAAACTTGTCCATTTGATGAACCATAATCACATTGTTCTGTTCCTTCTTTTATACCATTTCCACAAACAATAGGATTAGTCTTAGGAAGTATTGTTAATTGCAAATCAGAATATTCTTCATTCCCATTAACTGTTCTTGCAGTAAATCTTAAAGTATATGTTCCTGGAACAAGTATTCCTGAATTAACAGTATAAGTTTTTGTATATAGCCAAGTATAAGTATTTATTTTATCTCCACTAACATATTCTTTAAATATTGTAGCTGAACCTACTAAATCTAATTTTTCATATTGCAAAGCTTCTCCATGCCCATAGGCAACCATAACAACATTAAAAGAATCTCCCTGAGTAACTATTTTAGAAGTTGCTGAAGTAGAATCTTCATAAACTAAAAAAGTATTTATCTTTAATGTATCATTAGAAGAAACTGAAGGAATAGATGTTAAAAGTACAACTGAGAAAAAGAACACAAAAACTGCAAAAATTAATTTGTAAGCTTTATTCATTTTCTTTTCCCTCCAAATCTCCATCCTGCTTTAACATTATAATTAATTCTATCCATCTTTGAATCAACTTTTCCTCTGTGTTGAGCTTCTGCACCTAAATAAAACCCAGAATTTTTGAAAGGATGGACATCAACTCCAACTTTCTGAGTAGGAATATATTTATCAGAATCTACTCCTTTTTCTATATTTATAGCATAAGGTTTTTTCTCTCCTACAACAGCCCCATTTTGACTCATCCAGTCATATCCTGTCTCAACAACATCACTTGTAGAAACTGCTTCTTTAACAACACCATAACCTAAATTAACTCTAACTCTCCCATCTTTACTTCCTACAGATAAAAGCCCACCAAATTCAATAGGATAAGCTTTCTCAGCATATTCATTTCTAACTCCTTCAGTTATAGTAGATAATTGAAGTGCCTGATTTAGTAAAGTTTCATTGTAAACAGGAGTTGAAGAAAAATTAGTTTCTTTTCCAAATCCAGCTGTAGCATAAGGCCCTAACCAAACTGCACCCTTTCCTAATTGAATTGCTGCAGAACCTCCAAAAAAAGGACTTTCAAGAGGATTAATAGTTTTATTTCCTTCAATTAAAAGTCTAAGTTCTAAACCCTCTCCTCTAGTCTTTTCTAATTTATTCTTAGTTGTATCCCCATAATAATTATAATTTGTATTTGTAGTGTTGTTTATGTTTGTTATATTATAATTGTTAGATGGTTGTTCTTTAACAACTTCCCTTGGTTTTTCTGTTTCTACTTTTTCCTCTAAATAAGCATGCGAAGGAACCCAGTAGAACGAAGGAAGAACACTTCCTCTACTTCCTAATCCTTTAGGGTCACACACTCCCACTTTTCCTTTTTCTCTTATTGTTAATCCAATTGATTTACCTTCACCTTTTTCATTGAAATTTTTCTTAGAGTAAAATAATTCAAATGCAGAAGTATCATTGTTAAATCTAATATAACTATTTGGATCAGTAGTATAAAAATGAGGTTCTTTAGATTTCTTTATTGCTTTCTTAAGGTCTTCATTGAATCCAAATCTGTAAACCATATGAAGAGGTGTTTCTCTAACAAAAGTTCCAGCATTAACTCCTCTTTGAATACTTGTGCTACTCTGTCCACTAGATAAAAGAGGAAGTAAACATAAACCTGCAGTAGCAACTGCCTTACCAACTTTTCTCATTACCTTTGATTTATTCTTGACCATTTTAACTATTTTTACTATTAACCAGTACTTTATAAACATTTCTATTTTGGTGTAACTGTGTAATGACTACTTTTATATAAAATTTAAACAATTCATAAAAAATTAGAAAATAAAAAGAAAATTACAACAACAGATTTATAAAATAAATTTCACATTTTTAAGAATGGAGGGGAGAATAATAAATGGATTTCTTGTTGTAGTAATCATAATTTTGCTATTATCTATATACTGGTTCATACCCTTTAAAACAACAGAGTTTGATTTAGAATCCAACTCAAATTCCAATTTCAGTGTAAACTCTTATGAATCAACCCAATTACAATTCTATGAAAATATGAGATTTCCAGATAAAAAAATAACTTATAAGATAGAGAACTGTCCTATCAAAAGAAAAAAAGATATGGAAAGAGCATTAGAAATAATGGAACAGGAAACAATTTTAGAGTTCTATCCTGTTGAAAAAAATCAACAAATAACAATAACCTGTGAAGAGACAACAAAATTAGAAGGAAAATTATTTATTGCAGGTGAAGGGGGACCAACAAATATAACTATAGCTGGAAATTTTAATGTAATAGAAGCTGGAAAAATTCTTCTTATGAAAGACTCTGAATGTGAAAGACCCAATGTTGCAATCCACGAACTTCTTCATGTATTAGGATTTGATCATTCAAAAAATCCAAAGAATATAATGTATGAGATAAGCAAATGTGACCAAGTAATAGGGGAAGACATACTTGACTTCATAGAAAAAATTTACTCTATACCAAGCAACCCAGATTTATTGTTTGAAGATGCAAAAGCTTCTATGCATGGAAAATATTTAGACATAAATTTCAGTATAAGAAATAATGGACTAAAAGATGCTGGAGAGTCAAAAGTAAAAGTTTTAGCAAATGGAAAAGAGATTAAAGAAATAGAAATTCCTGAAATAGATATAGGATATGGAAGAAAAGTTTCAATAGCTAATCTTTGGGTAAAACAAATAGATGTTCAAAAAATAGAATTTATAATTGAAACAGATTTTGAAGAGTTAGACAAAGCTAACAACAAGGTATCTTTTGAAATAAAAAAATAAAAGAATTAGGAAAAGTATCAGTCATCAAGACCTAAATCGTCAATAGCCTGATCTAAATCCTCTTCATCGAAGAGATCTGATTCATCAATAGTTTTTGACCTCATTTTATTAGTTTTTATGTATAAATGGGTTTTTAAATTCTTCTATTTTATAGAGGATAGGTTAAAGAGTATATTTAAAAACCATAGAATCTTAATCTAATTATGAATTTCAAACCAACTGTTATGAAAGGTATGGGGAGTTTTATTCTAACAGGAATATTATATATGTTAGTCAACTTATTTTCTTTTATGCCTCCAATATTCCATAATCTTTTTACAATATGTAAGTTAGATGCAATGACAAACAGATGTGTATTTATATTTGCAGGAACATGGCTTGGTTTCTACATTCTTTTAAGTTTGTTCCACAGTAAAAGAAAACCTCTTAAAGATAACCGTCTTAAAAGATAAACATATTCGCCAATGTTTAGATAGATAATCTTTAAAAACACCTTTACTTATGTTTTATTATCCTTTTAATTAAGGACATATCCCTCCATAGCTCAGTGGTTAGAGCGTCTGGCTGTAGCTTATAGCTAGTGTGGACATTCCATAAAAACAGTGGACTAGAATGAAACACGATAAGCCATTCCTGAAGGAATCTGTGAATGAAAGCAGAACCCGGAAGATCCCAAGTTCGACTCTTGGTGGAGGGATTTTTATTTTCTAAAATATTAAAAAGTTATAATGCTTAAGATAATTAGCTAAAATCAAACAAAAGATGGAACAAAAAGAAATAGATAATTTAAACAAAGAAATAAGAAAAATCTCAGAAGAAAATAAAATTGGATACTCTCATGTTAAAGAACTTATAAAAGGAAGTGAATTTGACAACAGAATAATAGAGATGATTGAAGAAGAAGAATACGATGAACTTGAAGAGAAGATAAAAACTTTTCTTGAAGAAAGAAAATTAGAATATGAAGGGATTAAAAGAAACATAGAAGAAGAGGAAATTAAAAGAATAGTAGAAAAAACAGGATTAAGATACGAAGTAGTTGAAAAGATGTTAAATTTTGATGTGCAATTTCATGGAGGTTATACAAACAAAGAAATAAAAGTAATAAAAATAGAAAAAGATGGAAGAAATATATTAAAGATGATTATAACTGAAAAAAAATAATTTATTACTTTTTAACCCAAGAATCAAACAACGGACCTATCTCTTCTTTACCTGAATTAGATAAAATAACAGGATATACTTCAATTTTAATTATTTCTCCTTCTAATTTTCCTTCCAAATTAAATGTATATCCTTTTACTTGGAGATTTTGAGGTATCTCAAATACTTTCTCTACATGTTCTGTTGTTTCATTGTGAAAAACAACATAAAGATAATTAAAACGATTATAAATAACTGAAGTAGTTATAATTTCCTGTGCTACTTGAGTATATACTCCTACTAAATCCTCTGAATTCAATACAGAAAGAGTTGACCCATTTCCACAATTAGCTATTGCTTCTAATGTTGCTTGATTAGCTTCAGCACCAAAACTTATAGAATAAATAGTTAAATTTTTTAAACTACTATTTGCAGCGCATGCAGAATTTATTGCATCTATTGGGGCTTGCGTAGAATCATATCTATGCGGAGTACATTTATAATTTGCAACACCATCGCTCATTACAATTATTTTTTTAATCCTCTTATCTGAAGATTGTTCACTTAAAATTTGAGAAGCCCTATTTATTCCACAGCAAATACAAGTATATGAATCTGTATCCCACGAATCAATAACATTATTTAACATTTCCACATTGTCTGTTAAACCAATAGTTGAAGAAGGAATAACATTAGCACTATAAGCCACAAGCCCAATTCTACTTCCTTCTACAGTTGAAATTATATTAATCAGTTCTTTATTTGCTTCTTTTGCAGGGGTCAATCTATTTACCCAAGACCCTGAACAAGTTTCAGTACAAATATTTTCTTTAGAAACATCAACCCCGGTACAATTACCTAAAGGAGAACCAGATATATAATTACCACCTAAAGTAGAGCAGCACGCTTTATTAATCCCATTGCAAGTAACCATACTCCTAGATAAATCCACTATGGAAACAATATCCACTTCTTGGGATACCACCTCCTCTGTACTATAAATTAAATCTTTGCTATGTGATTCTCCCCCTATCCTTTTCAAAGAAAGTCTGGCTAAATTTCCTTCTACTTTAACAGAAGTGATTTCTAGATGCTCTGCAAAAAACTCTTTCTTTATATTGGCTAATTCAATATCTTTAGAAACCAAATTTTTAACAACAACCCAAAGAACACCAATAACAACAATTGTAAGCATTATAATTAATAAAGTAGCAACAATTGTAGACATTGCTCTGGAATCACTTCTTTTAACCATAAAATAACTAATAAACAAGAGTTTTTAACCTTTAAGGTAATTTTATTGTCCTTCTAAATCCTTAGTAGCTCTTGGCTCAAGCATAAAGAAAGCTTGATTTGACTGAGCCTCTTTAACTTTTCCTTCTTTCTCATAAACTGCAGTTACAGAAGGTAAAGCAAATTTCCCTAAAACTCCTATCTTTGAATAAATTATATAAGAGAAAACTCTTCTTTCTCCAGGTTGCATTCTTTCAAAGTTCCATTCAATTCTTTTGTTTTTATCATCTATTCTTGAAGGTTGTTCTCCTCCAAATCTTTCATGAACCTTTGTAAGATAAGGCAATCTATCTATTATACTTATTCTTTCCAAGAAGCTCTTAGCCTCTACAAGAATCATCACCTTAAGGGCAAATTCTCCTCCTTTAGCATGAACAAATGAAACTTTTTTCTTTAAAACAATATTTCTATTTAGATTCTTCTTAACTAATATAACAACAAGAACAATTAATAAAACAATAACAAAAGGAAGAAACCAGTTAGTTTTAACATTTATTTTTAAAACTTCTCCAGGAGATAATTCATCATACCAAGTATAATAAACTACAAGTCCTTCTCTCTCAACAGTATTTGGTTCTGGACTAAAATGAGTGAATAATCTTGAGAGAACATTCTTTTTTATAACAGTCTCAGTTTTTGTAAGAACATTTCCTTCATTTACCTTCTCAATAACATTAGTATTTATTATAAGACCATAAGTTTTTTTGGTTGTGGTCAAAATATCCTTTTCAGAAAATTTTAAAGTTCCCTCTACAACTCCCTTAAGCCCCTTTGCCTCAATTTCAGCTTCAAAAGTATAATATCCAGCCATCAATTTTTTGAAATCTTCTTTGTCTAAAGTAATTGTAAAATCATTTCTTTGATTAGGCCCTAAATTAAATTCTTTTTTAAACTCAAAAAAAGGAGATTTGAAAACAACAACTACATTTTCAAAATTAAAATTTACTTTATTATGTATATACACATTAAGGGTCTTTGATTCAGGATTAAAATCTTGAGAACCTATTTCAAATGCATCTTCAAAATTAAGTATATCAATAGTTAAAGTTTGTGAAACTTCATCTCCATAATTATTTCTAATAAAATAATCAAATGTATAATATCCAGGTTTCATTCTTTCAGAAGGATAAATCTTAAGAGTAACATCTTGTGTTTTTTTACTCTCTAAACGCAATTCCTTAGGAGAAATCTCTTGGGTAAAAAAACTATAAAGAACAACATTTTCAGAAGAACCTAAATTTGTTATCCTCAAATCAAAAGAAGCAGGCTCATTTAATCCAGAAATAACAACTTCATTTGCACTTAATTTTTCAACCTCAAGATCAAGGGCAAGAACAGAAGGAACAACTAATAATGTTAAAAAAATCATAGATAATAATACAATAACCTTTTTCATAAAATCATTAATCAAAATTAATATTTAAGGATTTCGGTTTGTATTTTAAGTTAAAAAACAAACAAAAAGTGAATTAAAAATTAGTTTTTCCTTCCAAATCCAAGAATGCTTTAGCTTGAGCTAAAAAATCATTGCAGGCTTTAACAAGTTTGTCTTCATATTCTTTTACTCTTGAGGGTATAACCCATTTTTCATATATTGATCTCATAAATTTTTGAGTTGAAGTATGTTCAAATTTACCGTCGTAATCTTTAACTAATGTCCCTGAAATAGAAACTTCAACGCTCCCTTTATTCATCTTCAATTTCTTACCATCTTGAAGAACTTCAACATTAGTGAGATTTATAACTTTAAATTTAACAATAACCTGAAATTTGAAATAATCAGTAACTTTTCTAAATCCTGTCCATTCTACATCAATATTTTTTGCATCTCCTGAAATCTTTTCAGCATACTTATTTTCAATAACTTCTAATTCTGGTTCTTCTATAAGCCACTGATAACAGAATTTATAAAATTCTTTAAAATCCATTAATCCATCATACTTAATTTTACTTGAGAACACCTTATCTTTTTCACCTGAAACCATATCTATAATAAAAAATCTTTATTTAAATATCCTTCGATACCAAGTTAATTTTAAATCTAAAATAAAATTAATCTTTTTTATTTTTTATCTTTTTAGAAATCCATCTAACCTTACGTCTCTTCATAAGCATATTCTTTCTGCATTTTGAAGAGCATAAATAATTAATTGAACCATCTTTCATAACCAATGTAAGCCCCTTATGAAGATCATATTGTTTTCCACAATAAACACATTTTGGCATTTTAACTATAACTTCCCTTTGTAATATTAGATTTAATTCTTCTGGCCTCAATTTCAGTTTCTCTAAGCATCAAAACATCTCCAATTCTTACAGGACCCTTAACATTCCTTCTCATGCTTCTCCCTTTATCTCTTCCTGCTTGAACTAAACATTTAACCTGTGTAATTTCTCCTCTAAATCCGGTTCTTCCAAGAATTTCTTCAACAACAGCAGGAACAGCTTCTTCTGTAACAATTTTATCACTACCTTTAGAACCTTGCTGTTTTACTTCTCTTGTTCTTTGTTCCTTTGCCATTTTATAATATAATTTTTTACATTGGGGCTTTTCTTTCTCTAAAAGAAAAACTTATCATTTTAATCCAGCAATATCTTTTTGGCTGTCTCCAGCTTCTATGACTGCCACTGAAGAAGTTGGTACTTTTATTCCAACAGCAATACCTAGTTTCTGTCTACTCTCAACTTCCTTACATAAAATATTTTTCTCTTTGCACAAAAGAGGTAAGTGTTGAACAATTTCTTTTGGCTGAACATCACCTGCATAAACTACGAGTTTAGCAGTTCCTCTTTCTATAGCTTTTGTAACTTCATTAGTACCTTTTTCTATTTTTCCAGTCTTTCTTGCTTTTTCAATGATTTGGTAAATGTCCATTTTATTTCCTTAAGTTTATTTCGTCATTAAAAACACAAAAGAGAATAGATTATCCTCCCTTATGTTCATTGGATGAATTATTAAAAAAGGGTTCATTTAAAAATGTTTGGATGTCTCAGATTTAAGGAATTTTATAAAGAATCTTACTTATCCTTTTTTGCATTTTTTTCAAGAAGATTGTCTTTTTTAGGGGGTTCAGAAGATTTCTCTTTATCTTTGGATTTACTACTTTCTTTACCTCCTAATTTACTTTCCTTTAAACTTCCTCCTTCTTCCAATTCCTTGAATCTCTTTAAAGATTTTTCTTTTTCATCCAATTCTTTTTTCTTTTGGGAACGCCTTATAATTCTAAATACCACAGTAATTACTATAAGGACTAATATTATGAGTATAGAATTAACAAGGAAGAATACAATTCTACCAAACAAAGTACTCTGTCTTCCTTCTACAACCTGGAAATGGGCACTTGATGGAGCAACTCCATTAGGATAAATTAAATCAAGTGTAACTATATAAGAGCCCAATGGAAGTATACCTGTATCAAAATTTCTTTTGAAATTAATTTGATTTTCTACAAGAACAGTCTCACTTCTAGTTAAATAAACTGAATTTTCATAATCTTTTATAGCATAATTCAAAGTTACGTCCATTCTTTCTTTTTCACCAATAGGTATCAAAGTAACAGAGGTTCTCAATTTTTCTCCTTGAGGAACAGTGTAATCCCTATTTGAAACAATTATATTTGAATCAAATAGTAAAGGTCTCTTCTGAAAATTTAAAATAACACTCGCATTTTTACCATCTATAAATATAGTTCCAGTATAATTGCCTGGTTCTTTTGGAGAAGTAAACCTTATTCTTAATTCGTAAGTTTCTTCTGCAGATAAACTAAGATAAAATGAATTGGTCCATTTTTTGTTTAATTCATCCCAAAAGCTAACTATTAAATCAGAATCAAATCCTTCAGAACGGATTGAAAAATTAGTTGGATTAAATCTATCCAGATTAGTTATTTTTATTTTTTCTTCAATATTTGTATTTGTAAGCACTCCTCTTTCAATTCTATCTGGATCTATTCGAATGTATGGTTTACCTGGAATTCTGTCTTCTGTTGAAGAGCCGCCTCCCCCTCCTCCACCTGAACCTCCTTCAAGCTTACAAGTTGCAGAACATCCATCTCCATCAATATTATTTCCATCATCACATTCTTCATAAGGTTCCTCTAATATTCCATTTCCACATACAGAAAGAACTTGAATATCTCCAAAGAAAAAACCCTCTAAATATTTATCTGGATTTATGATTAATCCTTGACTTCCTCCAGAATTTATAGAAATAATATCTGCATTAAGGAATTGTAAAGACTGAAAAAAAACTATCAAAAACAGTCCAATAAATACCCCTTTTTTCATATATGTCAATACGAATATCTGTTAATAAAAGTTACTAAAACTAAAAAAATCAAAAATGTAAAAAAATAAAATTATTTTTGTTTATTTGTTATATACCAATTAAAACATTTCCATTTGAATCTAAAGTAATTGAACCATGGCTAGAATTAGCTTTAAATGTCCCAGCAACTTCTAATGTTTGTGAAGGAGCAACAGTATTCACCCCAACTCGATTATTATTGGAGTCAACGACTAAAGTATTACCATCAACAGATATATTCCTTAAGAAAGTAACATTTTGATTAAATGTTTCATGAATATTTGTAAATGCAACATTTGAGTAGTTTGCATTCCAATTAGGTTCACCAATTGATGCAACTGAATTTATGTAATTAGTTACAGATTGATTATTTAAGTTGATTAAATAAGTTTGAGAAGCATTTTGTAAGTTTACATAATTTCTCATTGAAAGGTTTTGAGCATCAACATAGCTTGTAGTTGCATGGGTTAAGAATATTGAATAGTTTGCATTCCAATTAGGTTCACCAATTGATGCAACTGAATTTATGTAATTAGTTACAGATTGATTATTTAAGTTGATTAAATAAGTTTGAGAAGCATTTTGTAAGTTTACATAATTTCTCATTGAAAG
>MWBV01000022.1 GCA_002069705.1 Candidatus Diapherotrites archaeon ADurb.Bin253
TCGCTGCTTGGTTGAGAATTTCCACTCGGATGATTATGCACTAATATAATACGGGCTGCACTATGTTTTATTGCAGGTCTAAAAACTTCTCTGGGATGAAGAATTGCTGAATCAAGAATTCCTTTAGAAATCAATTCTTTTTTTATTACATTATTCTGATTATTAAGTAAGAGAACATAAAAATGCTCTTCTTTTTTGTCTTTTAATTCATTATGCATTAAATCAAAAACATCTTTAGCACATGTAATTTTTTTAACAGGATTTTTTGATTGATTTATTCTTTTCTCAAGTTCTGCAATAGCTAATATCTGCATTGCTTTTGTTTTTCCAATTCCTTTTATTTTCTCTAATTCTTCCAAAGAACACTCCATTAATTTATCTAATCCATATTCTGCTATTAACCTATTAGACATATCAACAACATTTTCTCCCTTACTTCCAGTTCTTAATA
Organism: Candidatus Diapherotrites archaeon ADurb.Bin253; assembly: GCA_002069705.1. GTDB lineage: Archaea > Nanobdellota > Nanobdellia > Pacearchaeales > GW2011-AR1 > MWBV01. The sequence goes on from MWBV01000022.1 coordinate 452, forward strand.
ATATCGCCAAAATTTCAGCATCACTCAACCCTTCAGGCCCTACTTTCAAAAACCTTTCCCGAGGTCTATTCTGATTAGGCATATCCAGAATCTTCATATAAAAAAAGACAAACAAAACAAGTTTTTATTAATTATGGGGGTAAATTAAGTTATATTGCATAAAAAATAAGAGAAATATTTATAAGGGTATATCATTTGATATAACTAATGGAAGTAGTGATATCTTGGGAGAACATCAGAGTAAAGAGAGGGTGGAGGAAAGAAAGATGAATACACTAACAAGATTTCCAAGATTAGACACCATTTTAATGATAGAAAAGTTCATAAAAGAACATGATGGAGAATACAGAAAAAAACAATTATGGGAGAACCTACCTAAAAAAATGATGTACCAAACATATAGTATTGCTATAGATTACCTCTTAGTATCAGGAAAAATATCTGTAGATGCAGAAGGAAAAATAGGATGGATATTCTACCCTAAAGAAGCACAAGAAAGATTAAAAAAAGCTCATTTATTCTGGAAATCTCCAAATGATAAACAAAAAATGTGAAGTTCAATTTGCAAATGAAAAAGTAAAAGAAGCATTCAACAAATTAGATAATTCTGATTTAAAAAAATTCATAGAAAGAGCATTGTGTGATATACAGGCAAATCCTTTTTGTGGTGTTCAAATACCCAAGAAACTTATTCCTTCAGAGTATATTAATAAATTTAACATCCATAATGTTTGGAAGTATAACTTGCCCAATGCTTAGAGATTAATTTATTCTATAAAAGGTGGAGAAGTAATAATAATAACAATAATTCTAGAATGGATGGATCATAAAACATACGAAAAGAGATTTAGGTATTAACTCATCAACTCCCTCAACTTCTTCCCCGGATTCTTTGCCTGAGTTATTATAGAAGAAAATGCAACACCTCTTGCACCTAACATCATTGCAATATCAATATCTTCCTTACTATTAATCCCTGCACCTACAAGAAAATCCATCTTAATCTTATTTTTTATATCTCTTATTAACTCAGGTTTTTCTTTTGAAACAGATTTTTTACCACCTACTAACTCTGGAGGTTCAATAACTAAAAAATCTGGTTTCAATCTTTCAACTCTCTTTGCTTCTTTCACACTCGCTGCAAAAATTAAAACTTTCAATCCTACTTCTCTACATCTCTTAACAGTTTTTCGCAAAACCCTATATTTCAATTTATGTTCTGAATGATTAAGAAATGTCCCAACAGCTTTGTCTTTTTTTACTGCTTCAGGTAAAATATATCCTGTATTTCTTCCTGGAAGAAAATAGTCCACATGCTGTGCATAAACTTTAAGTTTAGTTTTCTTTGTAATTTCATAAATATCGCTTGCTTGTACACCCAATATTATATCCTTATCAACTCTCTCAATTTCTTTTGCAATCTTAATTGCTTTTTCCCCTTGCTGATATGTTTTAAGATTTATTACAATTAATGGCTTTTTCATTTTGTTTATTTCTTCTTCCAAACAATCTCTTTAATCCTCTTTGTAATTTCCAATGGTTTAGAGTGTTGCCAAACATTTCTCCCAATTGCTAAACCTATGCATCCTGCATCCATTGCTTCACGAATTTGTATAAGAAGTTCTTTTTCACCTTTCTTTGTTCCTCCAGCAATAACAACTTTAGTTTTACCTGCAGACTTAACAGCCCATTTTAAATCTTTAAATTTTCCAGTATATTGAATCTTAACAATATCTGCCCCAATCTCCAATGCTGTTCTTGCAGCATATGCCATTAACTCTTCAGGTTTCTTCTTTTCAACTGATTTTCCTCTCGGATAAATCCAAGCAATAACTGGAAGTCCTTTCTCATGTGCTTCTCTTTGAATATTTTGAAATTCTTGAAAAGATTCATCTTCAGAATCACTTCCAATATAAATAGTATAACCCACTGCTTTAGCTCCAAGCTTAATAGCTTCATCAACAGTACATAATTGTCTTGCTATTGGTTCTCCTTTAAACAAATTTGTTTTTCCATTCAATTTCACAATTAAAGGAACTTTGCTTGCTTTAATTTCTTGATTGTATTTCTCTGCAATTCCTTTCTGAAATACAATTCCATTGTATTTTCCTTTTTTAGCAATTTCAATTATATATTTAGGGTCAACATTCTTATCATCAAAATCACTTGGACCATGTTCTAATCCCTGATCATATGCAAGAAAAAGTGCTTTTCCTCTTGTCGTTATTTTACTTAGGCTTATTGGTTTCATTTTAATACTTCTTTTATTATAATTGCTCTCTCTGTTTTAATTTCATTCTTATCAAATTAGTTTTAGCTCCAAAGTTTTGTATAACAGCTTCAGAATTTTTTATTCCCAATTCCAAAGACCTTGTAATTGATTTTCCTGCTATCTGTCCTGCAACAAATCCAGAAGCAAAAGCATCTCCAGCACCTGTTCTCTCAACGACTTTAATCTCTTTATGAGGTTTAATAGAATATTTTCTATTTCCATCATAACAAAGAGTAGGTCTATCTCTATCAGTTATAACAATTATTCCTTTTGTTATTTTATGTAAACCTAAAAGCAAATCTTTTTCCTTAGATTTATATCTCTTAAGCAACATTTCAGCTTCTTCTTTATTCACAACTAAAATATCTGTTATCTTTAACAAAGAAGTAATATTCATAGCCTTTATTTGATAACTACTTGGATTATATGCAAGTTTAATTCCTTTTTTCTTTTTTAATTTAATTGCAAGTTGTTTTTGGGTCTCAAAACTCTTTCCTAAAAGAGAACCAAAATACAACCATTTTGTATTAAACTTACTTATGTCTCTTAAACTCACCTCATCATTAGCTCCTTTATATGTAAGAATAGTTCTATCTCCTCCTTTACTATCCAATATAACTGAATATCCTGTTAATTCTCCTCTCACTGTCTTACCTAAAAACTTAACCTTCTCTTTTTTAAGCAAACTTTTTATTCTTCTCCCATTTTCATCATCTCCAAATTCGCATATACAACCTGCCCTTAACCCTAATCTGGAAAAAGCAACAGAAGTATTAGTACCTGCTCCTCCAACATCAAACCTTAATTCTTTAATAAGAATTTTTTCACCTATTGGATAATACATAAATCCTTTTTTCTCAGAAACATCTGTCTGGATAAATACATCTACAACAGCAGAACCAAAACTCACAACATCAAATTTCATCTTTATTCATCCTCTTTACAACTTTAGAAAGATTTATTTAATTAAAAACTTTCCTGTTAGATGAGTATGGCAAGTAAAAAAAAGAAGGTGGTCAAAAAAAGAAAAAAAACCAAAGAAAAAAGAATAGTAAAGATACCTGGAGAGAAAAAAGAAGTTTTGGTTATTATAGCTCATCCTGATGATGAAACAATCTGGATGGGAGGAACTCTTCTTAAAATAAAAGAAAAACAAGATTCAAATGTAACTTTAATATGTTTATGTAGAAAAAACGATAAAGACAGATATCCTAAATTTCAAAAAGCTTGTAAAATCTTTGGAGTTAAAGGATATATCTCTGATTTAGATGACAGTGAAGATGGAGGACAATACAAAGAAATCTTACCTGAAGATATAATCAAGAGAATCTCTCCAATAACCAATAACAAACTCTACACAACCCTTTACACTCACAATAAAAATGGAGAATATGGACATATAAGGCATATTCAAGTAAATCAAGCAATTGAAGAGATGCTAAGTAAAGGTTTAATTCTAGCAGAAGAAGTTTATTTTTTCTCTTACAAGAAAGTGGAAAACAAATATCAGGGATATGCAATATATAACTCAAATGCAGATAAACTTATAAAATTAAAAAAACCCTATCTTAAAATGAAGAAAAGGATAATAGAAGAGGTTTATGGATATGAGAATGGAGGGTTTGAAGAAAAATCTTGCAGAGAAATTGAAGCATTTGATTTAAGACAATAAAAACTAAGATGAGATGTTTACTATTATATCCTTATCCTGTTGAATCTGATGGTGTAAGTCTTCAAGGACATTATCTTGCTCGTGGATTAAGAAATCTTGGAGTAGAAGTTATAGAATGTCATTATGAAGAAAGTATTCAAAAAGAATTTTATATGAAATATTCAAAACCGGACTTTGTTATTGGAATAGGATTCTGGGGAAATGTTCCTGAAATAGTAGTTGAACCTCAAAAACACGGTTTAACTGTTATCCCTTGGTTTAATGCAGATGGTTGGGTTGCAAATTACAGAGAAGAATTTGAAAGATTAAGATTAATGTTCACAACAAGTGCCTGGGTAAGAAGCATCTATGAAAGAGATGGAGTTGATGTATCAAAAATTATTCCTATGCATATAGGAATTGATACAAACCTATTCAAACCTAATAATAATCCAGAAGCTAATCTTAGACTCAGAAGACTTTTAGGAGTAAAAGACCACGAAATAATGATATTCACTATGGGAGGAGATGTTACATCTAAAGGAGCTCAAGAAATGATGAAAGCATTAGCTGAAATTAATAAAGAATTCAAAGATTGGGTTTATGTTTGTAAATCTTGGCCAAGTGATTGTGCAGAAAAATGGCATGAATTTGAAGAAACACTTGCAGAAGAATTAGATATACGAGATAAAATAATTTTTTTAGATGATATTTTCTCACCTGAATTTTGTGCAGATATACTTAATGCCTGCGATATTTACGCTGCACCTTCAAGAATTGAAGGATTTGGAATGATACAAGTTGAAGCAATGGCTTGTGGAAAACCAGTTATTTCAATAAATGTTGGAGGACCTGCAGAAACAATAATCCATGGAAAAACAGGATTATTAGCAAGAGTTGCAGAAGAAATAAAATTAACAGAAGAATGGGTATATCCTCACATGGGTTTTAATGAACAGAGTAAAATGAAATTCACAACACCAAAAACTTTCGGATATAGAGCTAATGTTGAAGATTTAACAAGATATACTCTCATGCTCCTAAAGGACAAAAACCTAAGAGAAGAAATGGGAAAGGCAGGTAGAGCGCATGCTGTTGCTAATTTTGATTACAATGTTATAGCAAAGAGAATGTTAGATGTAATAAAAGAAGAATTTGATATGAATAACGAAGAGCAAGATGAAGAAGAAATACCTAAATTAAAAGAATATTTCTAAAAAAGAAACTCTATTATACACCTGAAAATATAAATAAAGTTTAATAATAATCTATTCTATGCTCTTATATGAAGTTAATCAAATTAAATAATGCTGTTTCTATGTATTCTGAACCTGTTTTTGGGAAAGTCAAAGCAGAACAAAGAGTCATGGCTATTTCTATAGACAAAGAAACCAAAAATCCATATTTGGGTTTAGTAAGAGAAATAACAAAAAGTCAAGGAACACCTGACAAACCAGGTTTTATTGATGAAAGTAAATTAATAATTGTTGAAAGCCAAAATGCACTTAAATGGAAAAAGAAAGCAGATTTGAAAATAAAAGGAATTAATAAAATAATAAAAGAAATTTCTGGAAAAGACAAATACTTTATAGGACTAGAAGACCCCGACATAATAAACGAAGGAAAAACAAAACATGTTTATTTCACAATTGCATTCAAATACAAAAAAAAGAGAGGATATTCTGTTTACTTAGGTCATGCTCAAGGAAATTCAATTGAGAATTTAACTGCAACAAAACCGGTTCTCTCCCCTATTAAAAAATTTAGGGGTTTTAAAGAAGTAACAATCTCTCCAGTAAATAAAAAAGGATACAGAATAAACTTAAGTGAAGCTCAGTTAGTAATAAACAATGATGAATTATCAGTTACAATCTCAGCAAAAGGAAAAGAACTTTCTAAACCCTGGAAATTCCAAGAAATAGTTTTAGACCCAAGAAAAATGAAATATGATTGGTGTAAAGGCGAAACCTCTCCAATGATTCTTTTTCCAAAAGATTTTATTTCATTAAAAAACAAAGACCTGGTTGTAGGAATAATAAATGGAAGAGAAGTTAAAAAAATTGTAAATAAAGAAAAAATATATGGAAAATTCTGTCCAGGACTAATAATCTACAATCCAGAAACAGGAAAAATTCCTTGGATAGCTCCTGAATGTTTATTTGAAGACCCAGATGCAAGAACAATAACTTTCAGTTCTGATTTTTTAAGAACAGAAAAACAAAGCGGCATATTATATGCACATGTAAATGATTCTTTTATAAGGGCTTACAAAATTGATGCAAATGAATTAAAAAAATTATTACCTAAAAATTTCTAAATCAAAACCTTCTTGGCTTTAAGTGATTCATAAGCTGCAATATATGTTCCTGCACTCCAAGCTTGATATTTTCCATACGTTCGTTTATTTAAAGGATTAATCCATTCAGGATAATTTCCTTTAAGATTTGCTTCAGCTAATTTCATTAATTCTTTTTCAGCTTCCTTAAACCTCTTTACTTTGATTAAAGCCAAAACATAAAATCCTCCAATAAATGTCCAAATTCCCCCATTAAGATATTCATTAGGAGTTCCAGCTTTACAATCAAGATAATAATCCTGCCAATATTTACTTCCTTTTTCTATAGGGGGATAAATAGTTTTAACAGGATAAGGTTCATTTATCTTCTTATCAGAAATATAATCTAATATACTATTAGATTTCTTCTCATCAGCTAAACCAAAAACAATTGCTAAAAGATTTCCTAAACTATCAAACCACTCTCCAATCTCTTTGTATTTATTGTGATTCTTCCATCTATAAGCATAATAAAATTCTCCATTCCATAATCCAGTATTTTTTTCATCCTCAATACTAACTTTAATCCTCTCCTGTTCCTTTTTATCTCCAACAAAAGATAATACATGATAATATAATGCTTGAGTATTTATTGTATGCCCATATCTATGAGGAAATGCGTCCTGCCAATCTGTTGTAGGCAACTGTTCTAAAAGCCCATCTTCTCCCATATCTTGATAACTAAGCCAAGTCAAAGCTCTCTTTATATTATCTTTATGTTTAACAAACAATTCATTTCCATAAAATTTTTTATAATAATATTCTCCTAAAATAAACCACAAACTTGAATCAATAGACTGAAAATCAACATTAATCTTATTAGTATCAAATCCATGAACTGCATTGGGTATCTGTCCTAATTTACTCTGATGTTTTGCTAGAGTAATCAAACTTCTCTTGAAAGCTTCTTTTATTGTTTTAGAATCCAAAGAAGTGCAACTTGCAGATATTAAAGTTATCATACTATCTCTAGACCAAACTCCTCTGTAACCTCTCTTTCCACCAGAAGCAAAAAGCCCATATTTATTAGAACACTCATTAACAGTCTCTATTGCTTTTTTATAAGCTAAATTCAATTTCTCATTCATTTTACTTTCTTAAGAGCTTTCATTATTTTATCAATAGACAATTTTCGCACACTGGTAACAACATCCCCTCCACCAGAATAAATAAGCAAATCTCTCCCGTTTTTATCTACAACAATTCCTGTTGGGAAAACAATTTTCTTATTTTGATACAATTCCAATTCATAATCCATATTAGGAATAATAATAGGTTCTGAATTTGATATCATCTTCCTTGGATTATTTAAATCAAACAAAGCTACAGAAGCAGAATAAGTAAATAATTTATCTTCTTCTACAACAGTATGATAAATCAACAACCAACCATATTTTGTTTTAATTGGAGGACATCCGGGTCCAATCCTTCCATAATCTTTTTCTCCTTCATTAAGAACACTAACTGATTTCAGTTTGCCCCAACAAAGTAAATCATCTGAGTGTGCTACCCAAATATGAGGAGGACTAAATTGAAAATTACTTTCAGGTCTATCAAATGCAACATACCACCCTTTTATTTTTTCTGGAAAAATAACAACGTCTTTATCTTGTTCTCCAAAAATTATCCCTTTCCTCTCCCAATTAGTTAAATCATCTGAAAATGCAATTGAAGTTGAGATGTTTTCTTTTCTAGACAAACTTACATAAGTCATAACATATCTCCCTTCTATCTCAACTATTCTTGGATCTTCAACTCCTAATTCTGCATCATGAGCTATTCCGTAAAAACTCGGTTTTTTATCAATAGAAATTATATTCATTCCACTCTCATCCAAAATAACTCTCCTCAAATGAGAAATAAATGTAAGCCTTTTTGTTCCATCTTTAAATAAAATATCAAATTCAGAACTATTCTCAACAATTTTCTTGGAAAATCTATCTATTTTAAGTTCATATTTAGATTTACCAGACATTCTTGGAGAATAAAAATAACCTTTATCTTCTAATTTTTTAAGTTGTTCTATAACTCTTACATACAAAACTACTTTACCGTTTCTTGCTCTCACTGCAGCAGGATTTATAGTCCCTATAACCTTCAAATATTTTGAAGAGGGCTTAATCATTTCAGGAGTTATAAGTAACTTCACACCTTTTTTCATTTTTTACACCTACAAGATAACATGTCCTCGATAGTTTTTAAATATTTAGAAAAAAATATTTTAGAACACACTCCTAATATTTGATAAAAATTTACAGTAAAGAGCCTGCTTTTCTATCAATAATTAAAATAAAGTCCTTGTGTTCTCTCAAAAAACTTGCAGGAACTTCCTCTGTAATTTTCCCTTTAACTAAACCATAAATTGCTTTTGCCTTTTTCTTCCCAGAAGCAAGCAAAATTATCTTCTTTGCTTTCATTATAGTCTTAATACCCATTGTAATTGCTGTTCCCTCAATATGGGTCAATTTAACGACTCTTGTCTTAGAATTCCTTGAACTTCCAGGCTCATTAAACCCAATATGTCCATTCTCTCCAATACCTAATAACTGTAAATCAATTGGGTTTTCTTTTATTCTTTTCTCATAATTGAAACACTCT
>MWBV01000023.1 GCA_002069705.1 Candidatus Diapherotrites archaeon ADurb.Bin253
TAATCACAATGTCCGCCACAAAAAACAAGATAGGGGAAAAAAGAAGAGGTCTGCTTTCCAGGAAAAATACCCTTTGGAATAATTTCTCTTATGTTTTTAAAACCCCTGATTGAATATTTTTCCCTTCAGGGGCTTTTCTTTTGAAAATAATAATCCACATTCAGAGTGGAACAAGATATAATCAATTAATATTAATAATTAAATTTTATAGGAGGGCAATATTATGAAAATAAAAGAAAGATTAAAGAGTTTATTTGGTGTTTTTTGGAATTTAGCAGGTATTGGAACAATGCTTCTAATATCTCTTTCATTCTTTTTTACATTAATTTTAAATGAAGGGGAGATTTACATGTTTCCTCTTTGGATTAAAACAGTTCTTTTAATACCTTTATTAATAATGGGATTATCTTCTCTATGCTTAATAGCCATCTTGGTTATACAAGTGATACTAGGAGATTATTAATAATTATTCTACAAAGACATTTCTTACAAGTTAAGATTTGTCTTTTTTTTGTTAAAACATATGAAAATAATTTCATATATAACACACCAAAAAATATCTCTCTAACTTCCAATCATCTTTTTATCTACTTGCTTAGTTTCTTTGAAACTTCAGCTAAGTCCTTCTTCAACGCTTCTATAGATTTAGTGAATATACTCTTAGCATCTATTTGCCCAAAGGATTCTAATGCGATTATCATCTCTTTGTTTGTTTTTACTTCTATTTTTTTTCTGTATTTTTCTGCAAAGCCCTCGCATAAATCTGTTATCTCTTCTTCTTTATCATCTATTGCAATATATTTATCTCCTTTTTGCTTTATTTCTATATTTGGATTAGAATTTTTTAGTTTCTCTGCAATTTCTTTATCCATGTGTATTTCAGAAACTTCTCTATAATTTAATATACCTGGAGAAAATTTAGCATGTTCTTGACCTTTTCCTATTTTTACGTTTGCAATAAGTTCTATTTCTTGACCTGCACTAAGTATTGTAAGAGGTATTTTGTCATATACTACTTCAAAATCTCCTTTTAATGATCCAGAATAAACCATTCCCTTTTCTTGAGAACTTAACTTCAACTTTCCTTCTTTCTTTGAACTTTGTTTTAGAGGCACCAGCCCTAATCTGTGTGCAAGTGTTTCATCATATAATGGAGAATCATTTTTGATTATCTCAACTTCATCGATTGCAGCCAATTGTATTTGTCCAACATACCTTCTTATAGAATTAATCAAACTATCTTCTATTTCTGTTTTGAAAATGTATTTGTCTTTTGTCTTGTTTATTGTTTCCATTTTTAAACTCTACGGCCTCTAAACAAATTTATTTGTTTTGCCGTTTTTAAACTCTACGGCCTCTTCTTCCTCCCTTTTTCTTTGGACCACCATGTGGAACTCTTGTTGTATCTAAGATATTTATTATTTTAAATCCTTCTCTTGATAAACTTTTTATTATTGCATTTGCACCAGGTCCAGGCCCTGTGCTTCCTGTTTTAGCTCTTATTCTAACATATAATGATTTTATTCCTTTGTCTTTCATATTTTCAGATATTCTTTTTGCTATAAACATAGCAATAGTTGGATTTGCTTTAAGTCTACTATGTTTAGTCACCATTCCCCCAGTTACTTTAGTAATTGTTCTTCCAGAAGCATCTGTTACATGTGCAATTGTATTATTAAAAGAAGTATAGATGTTTAAAACAGCTTCTACATCTTTATCTTTTTTCTTTACTGCTTGTTTTTCTTTACTTTCTTCTATTTTTTTATCTGATTCTTCTTCAGTTATTTGCTTTTCTTCTATTTCTTGTTTAGACATTTTATTCTTCTACCTTTTCTTTTTCTTGTTTTTTCTTTGATACTTTCTTATCTTTTAAAGTTATTTTATTTTCTAATTCAACAGGAACAATGTATGAAGGAGTGTTTACAACTTTTCCATCTACTAGTACTTTTTTATGAACTATTAATTGTCTTGCTTGTTTAAATGTAGATGCAAGTTTCTTTTCAACAACAATTGTTTGAAGTCTTCTTTTCAAATAATCTTTTTTATCTAAAGACAAAACAGATGAAATTGAATCTACTTTCAACCCTCTTTTATTTAGTTTATCAAATAATGCTTGCTGTTCTTCAGGTTTAGCAGATATCAATTTTTTTGCTTTTTCTCTTATTGTCTTTATCTTTGCATCAGCTTTCCATATCTCTTTTTTATTTTTTAATCCAAATTCATTGACAATTTCACCTTCTTCTTCTATCCTTGCCTTATCAAATGGTCTTTTTGGTCTTGAATATCTTTTATGTTTTCTCTTCATTTTATTTCTTCACCCCTACATAAGTTTTTTTAACTGCACTCTCTCCACCTTTCTTTTTAATTCCCGATCCTTTCTTCCTATTATATCTGAAATGGGCTTTTGTTCTCTGACCTCTAGTAGGTAATCTGGTATTATGTCTTAATCCTCTATAACTCTTTATCTTCCTTAGTTTCTTGATATCAAAGTCTTTTCTTAAATCCAAATCAGTTCCAGTTAGATGTCTATCATCTCCTGTTTCAATATCCTTTCTTCTATTCAAAATGTATTCTGGTAATTTTGGATTTTTTATGAAATCAGAAATCTTTTGTATTTCTTCTTCAGTGAGAGATCCAATTGTCCTGTTTTTATCAATATTCAATGTTTTACAAACAGCATTTGAGAAAGCCCAAGAAACTCCCTTTATTTTAGTTAAACCAGGGTAGACTTTCATTTTACCTTCAATGTCTTTTGATAAAATTCTAACTAATCTTTCTTCTCGTTTTTCTTGTTGATGCATGTGACGATTTTTATTTTCTGCCATTTTATTATGTTTTGTTTGTGAAAAGATTGTATCTTTCTATATTTGTTAATTCTTGGAATATTCTTTTTTCAACAGCCTTCTCTGGGTCTGGAAGATTTTGTATTCTTTTTTTCATGTCCTGAAATGATTCAAACTCCATTTCTTTTCTTTGTTTCAATATTTCCTGCATATGTTTCTTGCCTAATCCAGGGAGTAATTCTATCTGATGTATTCTTTTATTTATTGCATCAGACTTGTTGAAAAATTCAACAAATTCCTTCTCTTTTTCTTTAACAACCTGCTTTATAAATTCTCCTAATTGGTGCTTTGCACTTTCAGTAAGTTTTTCTCTATGTAATCTTCCAAGAATATAATATACTTTATCTCTTTTACCCTCGCCAATATATACTTTTTCCCCTATTTTTAAACCAACTCCTCTTCTAGGGACAAGTTCAAGTAAAACTAATGTTTTCTCCCCTATAGCTTGAGCTATAGGCATCATTTTCTTTTCTAAAGGATATCCATGTGGGAGATATTCTAAGATTATTGCATATTCTTCTTTTGCCATTTTTTTTATTTGAATTCTTTAACTGTATCAAGTATTCTTTTTGTTTCATTCTCATCTAAACTGATATCAACAAAAATTTTATTTATTTCTTCTGCCTTTTCAGGTAAGATATCTATGATTTTAGAGATGTTCGTATCATTAAGTTTTATTATATTTAATGCTTCTAGTTTTTTTCTAAGTTCTTTAGCTTCTTTAGGAGTTATTTTTACAAATTTTTTTATAAATTCAGCAACAGGCTTTTCAACTTTCTTTTCCTTTTCAATATATTCCATAGATTCTGCCATACTTAGTGGAGTTGTATTCTTTATCATTCTATTCTTTATCCTTTATCTTTTTTAAGTGTATTGGAGAGATTATAAATGTCTTCTCTTTTGTCGGATATTTTATTTTTACAGCATAACTTCTTCCTATTTTTTTGTCTATTTTACCTGTTCTTCCTTGTAATCTTTTTGGAATTGAAGGATTTAATGACTTTTCTATAACAATACTAACAGAATCTCCTTGTTTGAATCTTTGAAAGTATCTACTAAGCTGAAGCTTACCTCTAGTTCTCACTAATTTTCTCTTTACCATATCTTACCCAGAAAAATTCTATTTAAAAAACTATCTCTTACATGAAACTTATCCGAGAGTTGCCCAATTTAGCAGGTGGTTCATTTGAAGAAATATTTGAATTACACAAATCACCTTTATCATTTGCTTCTCCCATGTTTCTTAGAATAGCATTGAACATCTTTTCCCCCCAAACCCCAACTCCACATCTATTACATACATCTAAAACCCTATCGTCATGAATGTCTGCTTTACAATAAATACACTTTTTCGCCATTTCTTCACCTTTTTTTTTAAGTTAATCATCTTCTTAATAAAAATTAGTTTTTAAATTTTTGTGTAATTCCATATACCCTTTTTTTGATTTTTACAATATTTTCTTTGAAAAATCAAGATAGTAAGTTTTAAAAATATCCTTTCAGCATTAATTATATGATAATCCCAGTTAGATGTTTTTCCTGTGGTAAACCAATTGGTCACCTCTGGGAAGAATATAAAAAACGCGTAGCTCAAGGAGAAAGCTCTAAAAAAGTACTTGACGAGCTAGGACTTGAAAGATTTTGTTGTAGAGCAATATTTCTTGGACAAGAAGATCATTTAGAATTGGTTGCTAAATTCAAGAAATCTTAAATGAATAAAAAACTATTATATATTATTTTGTCCTTGGCTATAATTTTATTAATTCCTTTTGTTTTTTCTTCTGAAGAGAATATGCAAAAAACAATAAATATTTCAGAATTAAGTTTAGATGAAAAAATAGGGCAATTGATGTTTGTTAAACCTTCTGGAAAAAATATTAATTATTTAAAAGAACTTCATGTGGGAGGTATTTTTCTCAATAATCTCAATTCCAAAGAAAATTATATTGATTCTATATATTTTTATCAAAATAATTCAAAAATAAAACTTTTTGTTGCAACAGATATGGAAGGATATTGGAATCCTTTTAATAATTTTTATAATTCTTCTTCTTTCGGAGATATAAACTCCAGAGAAGAATCTTATAATCTGGGAAAAGAACATGGGAAGATTTTAAATGAGTTAGGATTTAATTTAGATTTTTCCCCAATAGTTGAAACAAAAAATAATGTATGGCCTTATAGAACATTTACTGGAACACCAGAAGAAATTAAAGGAAAAATTTCAGGGTATATAGAAGGATTACATTCAGAAAACATTCTTACAACAGCAAAACATTATCCAGGAGGAAGTTTAATCAAAAATCCACATTTAATCAAATATAAAGCGAATATCTCTCTAGAGGAATTATCTTATTTTGATTTTGCAATTTCTCAAGGTATTGATTTCATCATGGTGGGACATCCTATTGTGTATGGAGCAATAGATTCTGAAGGAAAGCAATCTTCTATTTCTCCAGAAGTTATAGGAGAACTAAAGAATAAATTTAATGGTGTAATAATAACTGATGCTGTTACAATGATGGGCCTTAGAATTTCTTACTTGTTTAATTTTAAAAAAGTTTATCCTGATTTGATTTTAGCAGGAAATGATATTATTTTAGATACTCATAAAAACTCTAAATACAACTCCTTAGTAAAACGAAGAAATGAATTAAAAAAAGCAGTATTAAAAGGAAGAGTTTCTCAAGATAGAATAGACAAATCTGTTGAAAAAATATTGAAGATTAAAGGATATCAAGTTGTTTATTGATTATAATAAAAAAGTTAAGACAGCTTGTTATTTTCCCATCTTTCCGGACAGTACTGATAACAACATAAGTTGCTTAACTTCTGTGTTCGGAAAGGGAACAGGTGTTACCAACTTACTATGGCCGTCTCAAAATTTCAATTCTTTTTTGGTTTATAAACCTTTTTATATCCATAATCTTTTGATTTTTTGTCTTATTTGCAGGGATGCCGGAGCGGTCAAACGGGCGAGATTAAGGCTCTCGTGACTTATGTCTACGCAGGTTCGAATCCTGTTCCTTGCATTATTTTTTTGATTCATCAATTATATTCTAGATAAGATATAACTTTAAAAGAATCTATTTTTTGTAAAAAGTATGAGGATACTTGTAACAGGAGGAGCAGGGTTTATAGGAAGCCATCTTTGTAAATTTCTTTTAAGTCAAGGTCATGAGGTTATTTGTTTAGACAATTTTTTTACAGGAAAAAAAAGAAATATTTTCCATTTATTGAAAAACCCTAAATTCCATATAATTCCTCATGATATTACAGATACTCAAATAAGATTAGATCAAAAAATCCCCCATGGAGTTGACCAAATCTATAATCTAGCTTGCCCGGCTTCACCAGTACACTATCAGTTTGATCCTATAGAAACAATTAAAGCAAATACAATAGGAGTAATAAATATATTGGAATTTGCAAGATTAAATGGGGCTAGAGTACTTCAAGCTTCAACTTCAGAGATTTACGGAGATCCTCTGGAGCATCCCCAAAAAGAATCGTACAAAGGGAATGTTAATACTCTGGGACCAAGATCTTGTTATGATGAGGGCAAAAGAGTAGCAGAAACATTATTTATGGATTATCATAGAACATATGGGCTTCCAATAAGAATAGCAAGAATCTTTAACACTTATGGTCCTAATATGGATAAAAATGACGGTAGAGTAGTAAGCAATTTCATAATTCAAGCATTAGAAAACAGACCTATAACAATTTATGGAGATGGAAACCAAACCAGAAGCTTTTGCTATGTTGACGATTTAATAAAAGCATTATATATCTTGATGAATCAAAATGTTTCTATCGGACCTATTAATCTTGGTAATCCTGGAGAATTTACTATAAATCAATTAGCAAAAAAAGTTTTAGAATTAACAAATTCTAAATCAAATATAATTTATAAAGAGCTTCCACAAGATGACCCTGTCCAAAGAAAACCCGATATAAATTTAGCCAAAGAAATTCTGAATTGGAAACCTTTGATTAATCTAGATCAGGGATTATCAAAGACAATTCACTATTTTATTTCTATTAATAAAAGAAAATAATCTTCTATAGTAGTTTTTTTAAAGAATAATCCTTATCAATAAATATGCGTCTGTAACTCAGCCCGGATAGAGTACCTCCGTCCTAAGGAGGGAGTCGAAGGTTCAAATCCTTCCAGACGCGTTTTTCTAAAACAAAAACCTTTAAAATACTTCTAAAATAAGAATATAATATGCGTGGGTAGTTCAGCGGCAGAATCTCTGGCTTCCAACCAGATGACCCGGGTTCGAATCCCGGCTCGCGCATATAATATATAGATATAAAAAATGGAAGATTCCAAAAAACAGAAAAAAACTTTTGCAGAATGGCATGATAAGAATTACAAGAAATTACTAATAATTCCAGCAACACTATTTTTATTTTGCTTAATTTATTTGGGAGTTTTTTATTCTCAGCATCATGATATTTTTTTAAAAGATATTTCTCTTTCAGGAGGAACTTCCGCAACAATAAACGGACAACTAGACGTTGCTTCGCTTGAAAAAGCATTAATTGAAGAATTTGGAGATGCAAACACCAGAATAATTTCAGATTTAGTAACAGGAGAACAATTAGCGACAATAGCAAATGTGGGAGCAGGAACAGAGGAAACAAAAGCTTTTCTTGAAGGATATCTTGGTTATAAATTAACTGAAGAAAACAGTAGCTTTGAATATTCGGAACCTTCTTTTACACAGGATTTATACAGGCAATTAATGATTTCTCTTTTATTAGCATTTTTTCTTATGATAATTGTTATTTTTATTTTATTTAGAGATTTTGTACCTTCAATTACTATTGTTTCTTGTGTTTTTATGAATATTATTATGACAATAACTGTAGTCAATTTATTAGGAATAAAGATATCCACAGGAGGGATTATTGCATTCTTAATGATTATAGGTTATTCTGTTGATACAGATATTTTGCTTACAAATAGATTATTAAAAAGAAAAGATGGAACAACAAATCATAAGATTTTTGGAGCATTTAAAACAGGTCTAACAATGACTCTTACTTCCTTATTTGCTATTTCAGTTTCACTTTTAGTTGTTAAATCTTTTTCACCAATTTTAACTCAAATATTCCTTATAATTTGTATAGGTTTACTTTTTGATATGATTAATACATGGATTACAAATGTTTCAGTTCTTAAATGGCATATTCATAATAAGGAGAATAAAAAATGAAAAAATTAGGTTTCAAAATTTGGCTGTATATAATAGTTTTAGTATTAACAATAATGTCTATTTTTATCTATGCTGGAGAAATAACCTTTTTCCAGAAAGGAGTTTTAATAACAAGTGTAGAACAAAATTCCAGCACATTTAATTCAGGTTTGAGGCAAGGTCAAATAATTACTGCTATTGATGGAGAAAAAATAGACAATCTTAAAGAATTTTCAAATTACATACAAAAAAAATTTCCTTTAGAAGAAGAAGCTAAAATAATTATAACAACAAAAGATGGAGATTTTATTTTGTATACAAGTTCTGAACCAGAATTAACTGTATCTAAAATACCAAAAACAAGCATAAAAACAGGTTTAGATTTATCAGGAGGTGCAAGAGCTATCATAGGAGCAGAAGGAATAAAACTAACAAGCCAGGAAGCAAGAGACTTAGCAGAAATAATTGCTAATAGAGTAAATTATTATGGACTTAAAGATATACAAGTTGCTCCATTTTCAGATTTATCTGGAAATAATTATATAAGAATAGAAATTGCAGGAGCAACCCCTAAAGATTTGTCTGCTATGATTGAGAGTCAGGGTAAATTTGAAGCTAAAATAGGAAATGAAACAGTATTTATTGGAGGAGAAAAAGATATTGCTTCAGTATGTAGGAATGACGCTACTTGTGCAAGAATTGAATCTTGTCAGAAAGATTCTTCTGGAACTTACTTTTGTAGATTTGTATTTTCTATTTATTTAAGTGAAGAAGCAGCAAAAAGACACGCAGATATAACAAGTAAAATAAATGTAAATGCATCAAATCCAGAATATCTCTCTAAACCACTTGATTTATACTTAGATGATGCTCTTGTTGAAACTCTATTGATAAGTAAAGACCTTAAAGGACAAGTTACAACTCAAATAGCAATTTCAGGTTCTGCTTCAGGAACAACAGAAGAAGAAGCATACAATGCAGCAAAAGAAAATATGCACAATTTACAAACAATACTTATAACAGGAAGCTTCCCATATAAATTAGAGATTTTGAAATTAGATACAATATCTCCTAATTTAGGAAGTAATTTCACTAAAGCTATTTT
>MWBV01000024.1 GCA_002069705.1 Candidatus Diapherotrites archaeon ADurb.Bin253
TTTATCTCCTGTGTGTTCTCCTAGTTGTCCTTATGGAGCACAATGTGGAAATAATGGATGTGGAGGAAAATGTGGAAGTGGATGTTCTTCTGGATATTTATGTGTGAATTATAAATGCATTAAACAGCAAACCTCTTCTGGAGGTTCTGGTGGTGGAGGTTCAAGTAGTGGAAGTTCTGGGGGTGGGAGTTCTGAAGAGGGAAGTTCTGATAGTGGAGATAGTAGTTCAACTCCAGATTGCACTGATACTTGTTCTTCATTAGAATATGCTTGCGGAGTTCAAACAATTTGTGGAAAGAGTGTAAATTGTGGAACTTGTAAATCAGGAGAATATTGTTCTAATGGAGTTTGTTTACTAAATGTAACTGGAAATACTTATTTTGTTGCAACAAATGGTAATGATGCTTGGTCTGGAAATTTCACACATCCTTGGGCAACATGGGAAAAAGCATTCACTTCCTCTTCTGTTAATCCAGGAGATATAGTTTATTTCAGGGGAGGAATTTATTATACTTCAGTTACTCAAGGAAGTTATAATGGCCTTAATGGAACTGTAAATAGCCCTATACTTTTTTATAATTATCCTAATGAAAATCCAATAATAGATGGAATAAATAGAACTTCTCCTTCTGGAGGAATTGCTTTTTATTATGCTCATAATTTGAAATTCAAGGGATTAACTATAAGAAATCTTCCTCAATTAGATTATAATTACAAGGGTTCTGGATTTTATTTTTATTATTCTGGAAATATTAGTTTAGAAAATTGCATAGCCCATAATATTAGTGCAAGAGGGTTTTATTTTCTTGAACCAGAAGGAAATATTTATGTTGAAAATTGCGACTCTTATAATAACATTGATTATTTATCTGATGTTCCTGGAAATCATGGAGATGGATTTATTGTGTGGGATAGTCCAAGAGATGAACAAGATCTTTCAGCTCGTGTAGTTTTCAAAAATTGTAGAGCCTGGAATAATGCAGATGATGGATTTGATGCCCAGGCAGAGGGATATATAGAATTAAACAATTGTTGGGCATTCAACAATGGACTTAAACAGTTTAACATAGGAGGTTTCGGAGTTAAACTTGGAAGTTCTGAAATGAATTCAAGTAATTTAATTAGAAAAGTTAATAATTGTATTTTTGCAAACAATAAAGTTTATGGATTAACTACAACAGATAGACAGCATCCTGCTAGGCCTATGAATATTTACAATAATTTTGCTTATAATTCAGGAATAGCTGATGATGGTTTTGATGGTTGTGGTTTTGGTATTTTAAATCCATATAGTTCAGATGAGTTGAAATTAAGACGTGTATTTAGAAATAATATTGCTTATAAAAACGAATTTCAAGATGTTTTTGTAAATTCTGTTTACACTCATGAATATAATTCTTGGGATAGTCCAGTAAATGTAACAGATGATGATTTTGTTTCACTAGATTGCTCCCAATTATACAGCCCTAGAGAATTAGATGGAAGCTTACCTAAAAATGTTACATTTGGACATTTAGCTCAAGGAAGTGATTTAATTGATGCAGGAGTATTAATTCCTGGTTATCATTGTTCAACTGCAGGAGCTCATCCTGGAGAGAATTGTGCTGAATGGTATGGTTCAGCTCCAGATTTAGGTCCTTTTGAAAGTAATTATTAATTTTCTTTCTATTAAAATAAAAATATCCTCGTAAAAACATTTATTAATGAATTCTTCTATCTTTAATCAAATCTAAAGAATTATGGGGTGTTTATATGAAAGAAATTCGTTATCCAAATGTTCCAACTTATAAGAAAGATGGTAGAATGCCTATAACAGAGATTTACAGAAAACTTTCAAGACTTAAAGAATCTCTTTGGATAGATGAAGTTATTTGTTCTCAAAGAGTAGATATGAAAGAATATAAAAGAAAATTTCTCCCTATTTTAGGTTTCAGAACAAGACTTAAAGGAGATGCACTCTGGATTATTGCAGGAATACACGGAGAAGAACCTGCAGGACCTAATGCAATTGCAAAAAATATCAGATTTCTAAATAAATTAGCAAAAAAAATTCCAATAGTCCTTATTCCTCTGGCTAATCCTTCAGGATATAGAAGAGATTGGCGTTACCCTACTCTTAAAAGAAGACCTAAATGCCCTAATGCTGAAGTTCCAAGTGTGGGTTCTTCAGAACATGTTCTTATCAATCCTAAAACAGGAAAAGCCCAATCTCCAAAGCCAGTCAACAAAGAAGCAGAAGAAATATCTAAATATGTTATTGAGAATTTTAAAAATTATCCACCATTAGTTGTTTTGGATTTTCATGAGGACGAGAGTGCAAAAAAACAGTATATTTATTCTCATGGAAAATTAAAAATTTATGACCCTATTGCAAGAAAGGTTGTAAGAATCTTGAAAAAGCAAGGATTTAAATTCTATGGAAGTGGAAAAACAGCTTTCAATGAAAAGATATTGAAAGGAGTTGTAGCAGATATAAATGATGGTTCAATAGATGAATTGCTTTCTTCAGAAAAAATTATTGTTAATGGAAAGAAAATCAAAGGACCAGATGCAAAGAGTGTTGTTGTAATAGAAACAAAAACAATTGGTGTTCCTCTTAAAAAACGTGTTAAAGCCCATTCTTATATAATAAAGGATTTAAAATCAATTTACACTCTTGCAAAAGATATTTTTGATGAAGGTTAAGATTATTAATTCCTTATAAAAATCTAATTAATTCTCATACAAATAAATTTTATTTAAGGTGTAGGTGCTGCTGCAGGTGTGCCTAAAATTATTCCAGCTCCTGTGGATACAACAAATCCTATTAACATCAAGGCAAATGAGTGCTTTATACCAGATTTAAATCCTCCTCCACCTAATTTACCTACAGTTAATCCTGTAAAGAAACCCTGTATCATTAAAAGATAAAAGAATGAATCAGAAATATCTCCTTCATCAACTTGAGTTGCTGACACTCCAACTTGAGAGAAAGTACCTGTTCCAACTGAGCCCAACTCAGAAATTCCAGATACCATTGGAAGAATCTGATACTGCATTATCAAGATAATCATCATAAAAACAAGGAAAATAATATATCCCTGGACAACTAATGTTGAAATTGCAGCTTTTCTTTCTTTCTTAAGTTTATCAGATATGCTTACAGCATCTGCAACTGCTTCAAGTATTTCACCAATATCTCCTCCAGCTTTTTCAGCCTGTCCTATAAGTATAATTGTCCTTGATACTGTTTGATTATCTACATCCTTTGCAAATGTTTGAAGAGCAACATTTAAAGGAATACCCATAGAAATTTGATTAGCTAATTTTTTAATATGAATTCCCAAAACACCAAACCCTTTATCTCTCAGATTCATAATACTCTTACTTATTGGAGTTCCTGTTTTTACACTCTCAACTAAATTTCTTGTGAATTCTAAAAACATTTCTTCTTTTTCAACTTCTTCTCTTGCTTCTCTCATAAGAGACAATACAAATGGAAGAATTGCAGCAATAACACCAATACCCACAAACAACATGAATAATTTCGTTTCTCTGAATAACAAAGAGAAAGCTAGGATTAAAACTCCTGCTCCCAGTCCAATGTAATGTACTTTTTTTAGTTCCATTTTATTTCCTTAATTGCAATACTCCTAAAAATACTATATTTATCAGTGTGACTGCACCTACCATTATTATTGTTATCATCTTTGTACTCATTTGTATTCCTAATCCACTTATTTTCATCATCATAAGTAAAATCATTAATATCATAGGTGCTGCAACAACAAGACTAATATACATATCCATAAATGTCTCTGCAGCCTTTGTTTTCTTTTCTTGTTCTAATCTGTTCTCAAATAACAATGTTTGTGACCTTTTATCAAAGAAATCTGGAAGGTTTCCACCGGAGTTTATTGTTGTAGCAAGCCCATTAAATAGTTCTGAAAGTTTTTTACTTGGAGAATTATAAGAGCTGTTCCTTAATGCACTCACTAAGTCATAACCATATAAATTTATTTCATTAATAAGTTTCTTGAATTCTTTTTCAAGATTAGGATATTCATGTGTTACTATCATAATCGAGAATATCTTTGTAGGGTCAATCATTGAACCAGAGATAGCTGACATATGAATTGTTGCAAAAGGTAGTTCATCGTCTATTCTTGATTCAGTTGCTTTCTTTTCCATTCCCGGATAAGTATAAAGGAAAATAAAAGTCAAAGTAGGAGCCAATATAAATATAATTATTGCTCTCAAGAATCTTCCAGCAATATCTCCTGTAGCTTTAGTTATAATAGGAAGTTCAGAACCTATATTGAAAAAGAAAAAAAACACTCCAAGAAAAGCACCAACAAAAAGCGCAATTAAAGTAGATAAAAATATAACAGAAATATAACTTCTTGAAGTAAATTGAAGATTTGCCTTAACCAAATCTCTTTCCATAGTCATAAAAGTTTTTTCACTTATTATTTTGTCAGATAATTTAGAGAAAAGTTTGTTTGCTGTTTTAACATACATACTTGCCTTTTTTTCTTTTTTAACCTCTACTTTCTTTTCTTTTTTCTTCATCCTCTTAATAGTTAATTTTTCAAGTCCAACAGGTTTCAGCTCCTTTAACTCATATCCTTTCTTTTCAGATTTTGAACTTTGTTCTTCTATTTTAGTTAGATTTTTTTCAAGAGCAGCTTGTTCCTTCATTCTCTTTGCACTCTCTGTAAAATCTTGTTTTACTTTTTCAGGGTCTTCATTAGGACCAGAAGATTTTGCTGTAGGCATAACCAAAAGATTTATTTTAGATAGCACTTCAGGAATTTCATCGTTGGTTTTTTTAAGAGTTCTTTGCAACAAAGAAATTTGTGATTCAATTATTCTTTGCTCTTCAACTTCTGCACGTTTCAGGTAATCTGCTAATGCAATCATCTCTTTGCAAATCTTTTTTTCTTTAGCAATTATTTCTCTTAATTTTTGAAAATCTTCTTTGTTTCTGCTCATGCTACTTCCTCGTCTATTTTTTTATAAATCTTGATTAAATATTCCTTTATAGCTTTGACTTGCTCTGGATTATTTCTCTTGTAAGCTTCTTCAAGTTTCAATTCTCCTTCTTCAAGAGTTATAATTAATTTATTTAGAAAAGCATAACTTCCAGATTGATCACCTTCTTTTTTTCCTTCACCACTCATGTAAGATTGATGTAAATTGTATTATTAAATATTTTGATTATTCAATTTCAAACCTTTTTAGAATTTCCTGAGGTTTTTTATAATACTCATTTACTATTTCCTGTACCTCTTCGAATTTGAAAATACCTTGCTGGTAAATCTTGTATAACAGCTGAACTCTTCTTTTAAATTCAACTTCTAAATCTTCAACTTTAATACCATATCTTTTTCTTATTTTTTCAAATATTTTGCTGTTTTTCTTTGAATAAAACTCATTTTCAAGAGCATTCCATACAAAAGGAGTGTTTGTAAGTGCAATTCCATCAAGAGTTACATTTATTATTTCAACAACTTCTTTCAATTTTCTTGTTTCTTCTTTATTTACAATCGCGTGAGTCATAATGCACACGCAATCAAGAACATTAAGCAATGTAGGCGATAATTCAATTGGAGGTGTCTCCAATCTTTTAATCAGAGTATCAACAGAATCTGCGTGAATTGTACTTATAGATGAATGTCCTGAAGCCATTCCCTGGAATAGAACTGATGCTTCTGCACCTCTAACTTCACCTACAACTACATAATCTGGGTTCTGTCTAAATGAGCTTCTAAGTAAATCAAACAAACTTATTTCACCTGAATTTCCAACTCCTGTAGCATTTCTTGCAACACTAGGTAGCCAGTTATCTCTAGGTAGATTTAATTCTCTTGTATCTTCAATTGATACTACTCTTGATTCTGGGGGAATAAAGAATGCTATTGCATTAAGTAATGTTGTTTTACCTGCAGAAGTACCTCCTGCAATAAGAATATTCATCTTGTATTGCACCAAAAGCCATAAATAAGCAAGTATTTCAGGACTTAATGTTCCAAATGCAATTAGTTGAGGAGGAGTCCAAGGTGTTTTTGTGAACTTTCTGATTGTGAATGTTGGACCTTTACTTGTAATATCTTTTGTATATGTTGCATTAACTCTCGAACCATCTGGAAGACTTGCATCCAAGATTGGTTTTGCATATGAAATGTATTTTCCACATCTCTGAGCTAATTTTTCAACAAAACTCTGTAACCTATCTATATCTCTAAATACAAGGTTTGTCCTTAGGTTTCTATAAACTCTATGTACAACATAAACAGGAGAATTTGCACCATTACACTCAATATCTTCAACAAAATAATCTCTAAGCAAGGGCTCTGCTTCATTAAACCCTACAAAATCTCTACACAAATAATAGAATATTTTTTTGTAGCTTTCATATGAAAGTTCTATTCCCAGTTCAATTGCAAGTATTTTCAATCTTTTATCTATGTATTCCAAGAGCTTGGTCTTTTCTTTTTCAACAACTGTCTCATGGTCAATCATATTGCTCATAGCAACTATTATTTCTTCTTTCTTTTTCTCTTCTTCTTCAGTTAAAAGAGGCTCTTCAAGGTCATATACAACTTCATATAATTCAGGGTCCCAATATATATGCACAAATGCAAAAGGAGCTATCAAACAATATCTTACATCAACCTGTGTTTTGTCTTTTATTCTTTTTAATGGAGGAATTACTGGACTAAAATTTATTGGAGGTCTTGGATAATCTTTTATGTAAGTCGTATCTGGTTTCTTTTCTACTTTCACTTCTTTTTTAACTTTCTCTGCCATTTTATTCTATATTGAAATTTATAATTAATTTATCTTGGTCTACTCCAACTCCTTTATTTTCTATAAATACTCTGTAAGGAGTAGATGCTTTTGGTAAAGCTTTATTTGTATCTGAACTATCATAAATTAAATTATATTCTTCAGAAAAATCTCTTGTAAGTATGACTTTGCTATATTGGTTTTGTCCTTGGGTTATTGCCTTTACTTTTCCAATATAAACTTCTTTTCCAAATTCAGAATATTGATATTTTGTTTCTAGTTCAAATGTAATCATATCATTTTCTGAATCTATATTAAACACCCCTTTCTTAACACCTATTTCAATTAATCTTTTGTTTCCAGTGCTTCCTATTGTAGATATAGTGTTGTCAATCTCATTGATTACATCTAAAGATTGTTCAATTATTGCTTTATCTCTTAAATCTTCTATTTTTGGTTTTACATAAGATAGTACTAGTCCCATCATAACGAATGCTATTAAAAGATAAATAACAGTTTCAATCCATACCTGTCCTCGGTAATTTTTTGAAAATGTATTTCTCTTTATATCCCCCTTTTTTTTCATATTGTATTAACTAAATCTTGGTTTATAATATTTTCTTTGTGTATTATTTACACAATTAACAAATTGCAATTTACAACATCATTTATTCTATCTGTAACTCCACATTGTTCACCATTTATTACTGGAGCTATTCTTATTAAGTCCACTTTTGTAGCAGTTGTTCCATCAAAGTTTACAACATATGTCTTTCCAGCATTTTTATCTGGAAGTGCAATTAAATCTACTCCCCAATTATTAGCTGAATTATACATCTTCATATTGCTCTTCTGTACAGGTGTATTGTTTAATATTATACTTCTTGATTCTCCCCCAAATTCAATTGCAACAACAAGGGAATCTATCTCCACATCTGCTATATTAATTGAGAATTGAACTTCTTCAAAACCAGCATCTCCTCCTACTTCACTTTTATTTGTATAACAAGTATAAAGAGGGTTCAAATTAACTTTTTCAGAAGATTCAACTTCAAAGCAAGATTCAACTTTGTCTTTATTTTCATTAACTATATTTTTTACAAACACCCAGACTATTGTTATAGCTGCCATAGTTAAAAGAATAATTATAACTGTCGCTACAACTGTTGAAAGAGCTTTTTTATTTTTGGATTTTTTGCCTATCATTTTATGCATTTGCAGAAATTCTTACTCCGTGTTGACGTTCATCACAAACATAAGTTTTTCTTCCACTATCAGATTCCCCTATTAAAACAGGGATTAAAACCATTTCCTGCACTCCAGGGGCCTCAAAATCAGGATCTGAAAATATTGCACCAGTAATTAATCCAAATTCTGGCCAATCAGGATTTTCTCTCAAATCAATTGTAGTGTGACTTCCAGCTGATTCTTCCTTAACATCCATTCCAAATATAGGGACATTTCCGAAGTTAGTTATATACAATCCAGTTGTGGGAGTATAGCTTGCTTCAAAATCAACATCTTCACAAACCATTTGAATATTTCTGTTTCCGAATTTTGTTATTGCCTCATCAGTCATTCCTTTAATCCAGAAAAAAACTATAAGTGCAATTATAACGACGATAACAATAAGAAGAACAGTAGCAATTACAGGTGAAAGAGCTTTGGTATTCTTTCTATGCCTTTTTTTTACTCCTCTTTTCATATTAATATTACCATTTCTGTATTTTTAAATTCTTTGATTACAAGCACTCTAGGCTTTTTCTTATTTTTTGGTCAGCACAACTCACAGTTTGTATCCTTCCTTCTTCCTCCTGCCATCTCAAAGGAACTATTTCTATTGCATATATTTTGTCTACTGTACTTAAATCATATCTTTCTATTTGAGCTTCACTGTTAACTGCGAATTCATTCTCAAAATCCAAGATATGATTTTCAGGGGTTATTCCTAATTTTATTCCATCTATTCTCAATGGAGTGAGTATTGAATATTCATTTAAATTATATTTAGCTAAATTTATTGTTGCTTTTTTTTGTCCCAACTTATCTGTTGCATAAATATAATATCCCCCAACATCAAATTTACCATTATTCCTTATTGTAAATTCCAAACTATCATCATTACAATTATAACTTTCAATTATAAGTGAAGTTCCTTCTGGACATTCCATTTTATCTTGAGGAACATACGTCTTTAAAACAGCATAAACAATTCCTCCAAGCACAACAGCAAATACAATTAACAAAACATACCCTACCATAACACTAACTGCTTTTTTATTTAGTTTATTTTTTGTTTGTTTCATTT
>MWBV01000025.1 GCA_002069705.1 Candidatus Diapherotrites archaeon ADurb.Bin253
TCACGCCTTTCCCAGAAATCATCGGATGATAGACCTGCTCATGCCTCAAAAAACGCATAATTGAAACTAAAACGACAACAGACCGTAGTCACTTAAGAAAACCGGTCATTGTCCAATTCCCGCTGAACCGGGACACAGGAACGTTCGTGATGGGAGCCTTGGGGGTCCCGCTATTTTTTGTTCTAAGTGGATTTCTAATAACTGGCATACTTCTTCGATACAAAGCAGAAGTGGATCGAGGTGTATTAGGCAGAGGCGAGGCATTCAAGACTTTCTATTTCAGGAGAGTTCTGAGAATATTCCCCATTTACTATTTGCAGGACCTGCAGGAACAGGTAAATCCAGTCTTGCATTGATAATTGTAAAAGAATTATATGGTTCAAACTGGAAAGAAAATTATTTAGAACTTAATGCTTCTGATGAAAGAGGAATAAATATAGTAAGAGAAAAAGTAAAGAACTTTGCAAGGACAAAATCAATTGGAAATGTCCCTTTTAAAATAATCTTCCTTGATGAAGCAGATGCTTTAACACCAGAAGCTCAACAGGCACTAAGAAGAACAATGGAAAACTATTCCTCTACATGTAGATTTATACTCTCCTGTAACTATAGTTCAAAAATAATAGACCCAATACAATCACGTTGTAGTATATTTAGATTTAAGCTTCTTGAGAAAAAAGATATTGAAAAATACATATTAGATATCTCAAAAAGAGAAAACTTAACAATAAAACCAGAAGCAATAGAAATATTGTATGAAGGAAGTGAAGGAGATTGTAGGCGAGCTACAAATCTTCTACAAGCAACAGCATCAATCTCTCCAAATATAACTCCTGAACTAATTTCAACAATAATCTCAAATGCTAAACCTAAAGACATTAAAGTTGTGCTAGATTATGCACTTGCAGGAGATTTCCAAAGAGCAAGAGAAAAACTTCTTGATGTTATGCTTAAAGAGTCAATTTCTGGACAAGATGTGATAAAAGCTATACAAAAAGAAATCTGGAATTTACCTGTTGAACCAGAATTAAAAGTCAGACTCACAGAAAAAACAGGAGAATCAGAATTTAGGATAGTTGAAGGAAGTGATCCATTTATACAACTTCAAGCTCTTCTTGCAAGTTTTGTGCTTGCAGGTTTAGGCAAGGAATAAAAATGGAAATAAATGATAAAATCTATTTTACAAATTTAACAAAATATAAATCAAAAATAAACAAAAATATAACCTATCCAGAAATTATAAGCGAAATAGACTATCTTTCAGCAAAAATAAGAACTACAGCTAAAGATGCCCTTTCTGAATTAATTTCTGTTAATATAGCGAGAAAAGAAATATCTAATATTTTAGATGATATAAAATATTTAAAAAAAGAAGGAACAAAAAATGTCACCTTGGGTTGAAAAATACAGGCCAAAAAAATTTCAAGATATTAAAGGTCAGAATGATGCAATTGATAAAGTTAGAAAATTCTTAGAAGAATTCCACAATAAAGGTTCAAAGAAGGCAATAGTCCTCCATGGCCCACCAGGAACAGGAAAAACAACAATAGCTCATGTAATTGGAAAAGAAACAAATTCTGAAGTCTTTGAGTTGAATGCTTCTGACTTACGTGATAAAAAAAGACTTGAAGAAGTATTAAAACCTGCTATGGAACAAAAATCCCTTATAAAACAAGGAAAAATAATATTAGTTGATGAAGTTGATGGTATCTCAACTGTAGATAAAGGGGGTTTAAGTGAATTTGTAGATTTAATAGAATACACTCATTATCCGGTTATCATAACTGCAAATGATATCTGGGATAAACGTTTAAGTCCATTAAGAAAAAAAGCAGAACTAGTCCAATTAAGAAATATAGATTACAGGATAATAAAAGAAGTGTTAGCAGATATTTTAAGAAAAGAAAAAAGCTTCATGGAAGATTCAATCCTTACAAGAATAGCAGTTAAAGCAAAAGGGGATTTAAGAGCTGCAATAAATGATATTCAAACAATCTCAAAACTAAAAGATCTTTCAAGTATTGATTTTGATGAAAGAAACAAAGAAGTAGATATATTCAATGCATTAAAAATGATATTCAAAGAAAAAGCAACTGATGAAACATTAAAAATATTTGATTCTGTTAAAACCCCTATCGACGAGATAATTCTATGGGTAGAAGAGAACATACCTTTAGAATATAAAGGAAGAGAACTTGCAAGAGCTTATGATTTATTAAGTAAAACAGATATTTTCAGAGGAAGAATATACAAACAACAGTATTGGAGATTTTTAGTTTATGAAAATATTTTCTTAAGTTACGGAATTTCTTCATCTAAAAAAAGCGCTAAACCGGGATTTACAACCTACAAAAAACCAACAAGGATATTAAAAATATGGATGAACAATCAAAAGAATATTAAAAAGAAATCAATATCTGCAAAATATGCAGAATATGTTCACATAGGGAAAAAGAGAGCAATGCAAGAATTTCCAATAATAAAACAAATAATTAATTCAAACCCTGAAATACCTAAAGAACTTAAATTAGATGAAGAAGAATTAGAGTATCTTAAAAATTAATCTTCTTTTTCTACAATCACACTATAAGACCATAGTTCCCCACTTTTCCAAGAATTTCTATTTAATCCTGCCTTAACAGACAAACTCTCTAAAAATTCTATCTTATCTGGTATTTGTTCCCATACTTGAGGTAAAAAAGTTGATGAAAATCCTCCTTTCTTAAGAATATAACCTTTTCCAGGATTAACTCTCATAAGCAAATCTTTTTCATTAATTGATTTGATTTTTTTAGGAAGAGAAAGAACAGAGATTTCAATTTTAATTTTAGATAATTCTTTTTCTGTTAATTTTGAAAATCTAAAATCATGAACAGCTGCATTTATTGCATTCTCTTGAACATCTTTCCATAATTCTCTTTGAGGAATAAGAGAACCAATACACCCTCTTAATTTTCCATCAATAGTTAATGTTACAAAACACGCTTGTTTTTTATTATAAATACTTCTCGTATACTCATCAGGAAGAAAATTTCTGCCTTTAAAATACTCTTCAAGAGTCTTTCTCGCTATTTCAGTTAATTTAAGTGCCATATTACCAGACATTACCAACATAAACATACTTCAAATACTTTTTGCCAATCTCTTCTGCTTTCCTTAAACTACCTATTGAAGTAACATCTTTATTTTTCATTTTATACATAGGAAAAAATCTTGAAATATGCCAAGGAATTTCTCTACTTATACCAGAAATAAATTTCACAATCTCTTTAAGCTCTTTTTCAGAGTCATTCTCTCCTGGAATAAGTAATGTTGTAATCTCTATATGAATACCTTTTTTATAAGCATATTTTATTGTTTCTAAAACAGGACTTAATTTAGATTTGCATAGTTTTCTATAAAAATCCTCATTTAGAGATTTCAAATCAATATTCATAGCATCAATATAATCTCCTAGAAAATCCATACACTCTTTAGTCATATAACCATTTGTAACAAGAATGTTCTTAAGCCCTTTTTCTTTTGCTAAAACAGCAATCTCTTTAACAAATTCTGCAAAAATAGTTGGTTCATTATAAGTATATGATATGCTTTTACAACCAGATTTCAATGCTCTTTTAACAATTTCTTGAGCACTAATCTTTTTTCCAATAATTTCTTTTACCTGAGAAATCCCATAATTTTGACAAAAATCACATTTAAAATTACATCCAATAGTCCCAATAGAATAAGTATTTGTATGAGGTAAAAAATTAAACAAGGGCTTTTTTTCAATAGGGTCTATATTTTCAGAGATAATAACCCCATACACAAGAAGACACAACTTTCCTTCAATATTCTTCCTAACTCCGCAAATACCAGAATAATTTTCTTTTATAATACATCTATGATTACAAGCAAAACATTGAACTGACTTTCCCTTAAGAGATTTATACAAAATACATTCATGCATAAAATTTATAATACTTTGTTAATTAAATAACTTATGAAAAAGTGGTTTCCTTCAGAAAAGGGTGAATTAGAAGAATTGTTGGAAAAATTCTTATCTAAAGAGAGTATAGTCAATATAAATGAAGTACACGGACTTATTGTCCCTCATGCTGGATATGCTTACTCTGGAGAAATAGCTGGAAAAGCTTTCTCGCTTTTAAAAAGAAATAGAAATATAAAAAAAGCTATAATCTTTGGACCCTCTCACTACCAAACATTCAAAGGAATAAGCACTCTCCCAAGTTTTACAACCCCTTTAGGAAAAGTAAATATTCCTAAAAACTCTTTTAATAAAATACCTCGCGAACACTCCATTGAAAACCAAATACCTTTTTTACAAAAATTAAATGTAACTGAGATTCTGCCTATTGCAGTCGGTCAAATAAATATGCAAGAAGCAGAAGAACTTGCAAGAAAATTCCTAGAAGAAGATGCGGTCTTTATCTTCTCAACAGATTTAAGTCATGCTCTGGAGTATAGTGAATCTATAAAAAAAGACAGAAGAGCAATAGATGCAATAGAGAACTTAAAAGAATATGAATTACCAAATATTGATGCTTGTGGATTATATCCTCTACTAATTCTATTCAAAATGTGTCAGATAAAAGGATGGAGACCTCAATTAGTAGAATATAAGAATTCAGGAGATATCACAGGAGATACTGTATTTGTTGTAGGTTATGCTAGTTTTGTTTTCTAATTCTCAAAAATATAAAACTTCAAAGAATATTTTTTAAAAGAGAATAATTACTACAAAATAAAAGATTAATTAACACTGAGCATTAGTTGAAGTTCCTGCATTATATCCAAATCCTGCACTATAAGAAGTTGTAGATAATTTTGTTCCACAAGCTTCAGGAACCTTTCCATCACTAAATGCTTTACATATAGTATCTAAATATGAAGCAGGGTCTCTTGCACTATTAACTGTAACTCCATTTACAACCAATGTTGGACTTCCTCCAATATCATATAATTCATTAAGTTGTTTATCTATATTGAAAAGAGGATATCTTCCACTCAACCACTTACTCTGATCATTTTTATTTTCTGAAATCTTGAATTCCTTATCTGCCTTTGTAATACAAGAATTAAGTTTAGCTTTATCTATCTTAACTTCTGTTAAACAAGCTTCTGAATCAGCAGCAGTTCCTGTTTTTCCTAAGAAACATTTCAAATATGGAAGTAACTTAGCTTCTTGTTCTTTTTGTATACAATACTGTCTTGTCTGTTCTTCAACTTCCCCAGCAGAAGGATGCATAATATAGTATACAAATCTTAAGTTAAAATTAACTTTATCTCCTAAAGCTTCAATAGCAGGGATTATTCCTTTTTCTGCTTGAGTTCCATATGGACAATGACTCATAACAAATAAATCAACAGTTGGTTTTTCAGATTTAGGTATTTCTTGAGTTTGAGTATTAGTATTTTGATTATTATTAGATTTTTCTTCCTCTTCTTCTAAAGGATATAGATAATTTGTGAAATATTTTCCATCTTTAGTAACATACATTGGCAACTCTTGACCTTCAATCAAAAGAGTAACTAAATAAAAATTACCTTCTTTTTCAACACTAGAAACTTCAACTGTTAATCCTTGTGATTCTGCAAAATCAGCAAGCTTCTCTCCAGCTTTATTAGCTGAAACAACCTTTCCAGTAATATTAAATACATTCAATGAAAGAAGTAAAACAACCAAGATTATTAAAGCAATTGTTGAAACAACCCAAGGTTTGTCTCTTATACCATGTCTTCTTTCTCTATTAACATGAACAATATGTTCTTTAGGTTGATTTTCCATTTTTAAAAGATGAATAAATACTTTAAAAATATTGTGGTTCTTTAATTTATTGTCACAAAAACAAACAATTAAAAATTAATGTAAACTTATTTATAAATGTCATATGAAATTATAACAGGAAGAAACTCCTCAGATAAAAAAAAATTTGAGGGAAAGGGTTTAGCTTATATTGGAAAGGGGTTTGTAAAAATGGGGCAATACACTTCTTTAAGTAATAAAATATTCATGGATGTAATAAGGAGCCATGTTGTACTTGTTGCAGGTAAAAGAGGAAGCGGTAAAAGCTATACTCTAGGAGTTATAGCAGAGGAATTGTCTAATTTACCCAAAGATGTTTCACAAAATATTGCGTCTCTTATGTTTGACACTATGGGAATTTACTGGACAATGAAATATGCAAACGAAAAAGATAAAGAACTTTTACATGAATGGGATTTAAAACCAAAAAATTTGAATGTAAAAATATTCATCCCATTTGGGTTTTATGATGAATATGTAAGAAGAGGTATACCTGCAGATGAAAAGTTTGCATTAGATGTAACTGAAATGAATGCTGAAGATTGGATATTAACATTTGGTTTAGATATAATCCATCCTGTTGCTGTTCTCATCCAAAGAATAATAAACAAACTAAGAACAAAAAAAATCTTTGATATAGAAGATATAATAAATGAAATTGAAAAAGACCAAAAAACAGACAGAGAGATAAAAAACGCTGCAACAGGATTATTTGAAGCTGCAAACACATGGGGAATATTCTCAAAAAAAGGTATTTCACCTACAAAAATAACTCATTTAGTAAATGCTGGAACAACAACTGTTTTAGATTTAAGTGTTTATAATTCTGTAGGGAGTTTTAATGTAAGAGCATTAGTTATAAGCTTAATATCAAGAAAACTCTTTAACCAAAGAATGGCTGCAAGAAAAAAAGAAGAAATAAAATCTATATCAAGAGGATTAGATATGGGCTACTATGTAGAAAAAAAAGAAAACCCCTTAATCTGGTTATTTATAGATGAAGCACACGAATTCTTACCTTTAGAGGGAAAAACAATAGCAAGTGATGCATTAACACAATTATTAAGAGAAGGAAGACAACCAGGAATATCTCTGGTTCTTGCAACTCAACAACCAGGTCAGATACACAAAGATGTAATGACTCAATCCGATATAGTAATCTCGCATAGAGTTACTTCTGCACCAGATTTAGAAGCACTCAATAAGATAATGCAAAGTTATCTTCTTGAAAGTATTAAACAATATATGGATGAATTACCCTCACTAAATGGTTCAGCAATTATATTAGATGATAATTCTGAAAGAATATATCCTATGAGAATAAGACCAAGATTTACTTGGCATGGAGGAGAAGCACCTACTGCATTAAAAGCAGAAAAGAAATTTTAATAATATTTTTAAACCAAAGGTTTTACATCTTTTTATGGATAAAGCAATTAACATAGCAAAAGAAATAATCTCAGAAGTAAACAAAAAAGTAAAACGAGTGTATTGGACAAATGAAGAAATAGATAAATATTTTGGGAGACGCTCAGTAGAAGAAATATTATCAAGTGGAGAAACTTGTTTTATGAACCCTTGTTTAGATTTAACCTTGGTTTCTTCGCATTTAATTTCAAAAAAGAAAATACCTCATAAACTAGTAATAGAAGAACACCTTCCTTCAAATGGATTTGATTTCAACAGATTGCATTTTGTTATAGAATTCCAAAACAATGATAAACAATCAAAAGAATATTTTCTCAATTACAAAAGAGCCAATGAAGTATATCTATTAGAAGGAAAATACAATGGAAGGCAAGACTTGCCACTCGCTCAAATATTAAAAATACAAGGATTAAAATTAAATCCAAAAAACCCCCTATATGTTAACCTTGGATACAAGACACTAGAAGAATTTTCTAAAGAAAATTTTAAAGGATATTCTTTAGAAAAAAATATCAGCAGATTAAAAAAAGATAATTCAATTGAAAACTACCAAAAATACAAACAAAAATTTGGAGAAGATTTTTTAATAATCACAAAACCTTAAAATCAACCCTTATTCTTATTTTATAAGGAGCAATTTCTCCTGCGGACTTCTTGTTTAATATTTTTATTCTATTTCCAGATTCCAAGGCCTTCTTATTTATCTTTTCAAGGATTTTATCTACTTCATCCACCTTACAAAAATCATAATAAAAGATTATTGTTCCTTTTTTGCTTAACATAAATGCCTGCTCTAAAAAGCTCTCCTTAAGATTTGGACGTGGCATAACTATAAAATCAAATTTTTTACCTTCTTCCTTTAATTTAACTGCTACTTTTTTTATATCTCCATTAACAAATTTAATTTTATTTTTAACTCCATTTATTTCAGCATTAAGCTCCCCATATTTATTAGCAGCTCTATTTATCTCATTTGAATAAACCTCTTTAGGTTTAGAATTTTTAGCTATAACTATAGAAAAAGGTGCAACTCCTGCAAACATAACTAAAACACTGGAATTATTTTTTATACAAGAAGCAATTTCTTTTCTCTCATTGCTTAATCTTGGAGAAAAATAAGTTGTATCTAAATTAAATCTAAAAGAGCAATTATTTTCTTTATACAAAACTTCCTTGTTTTTCTCTCCTGCAAGATGTTTTGTTTCCATCTTCCTAAGTCTGCCAGCGAAATTACCTGACTTTTCCACAACAGTTTTTATAAAACTATTTTTATTTAATATTTCTAATGCAAATTTCTTTTTATCTGAAAGTTTTGTTCCATAAGGAAAATTAACTACAGCTATATTTCCCAAAATATTAAATGAACGATGATTTACCATATACAACAATATTAAAAAAAGGATTTAAATCTTCCTAAAACTTATAAAAATAAATTTATAAACAGATTATCCATATATTAAATATGGGGGTTGATATTTTCTATAACTTAGATGCAGAGTTAATCATATTTGGACTAATCTTTGTGCTTTTCTTTGCTATAATAAGATTAGCACTCTCTAAAACTATAAAAGATAAAGGTCCGCTAGGAGTAATCTCTTTATCTATTGCTCTT
>MWBV01000026.1 GCA_002069705.1 Candidatus Diapherotrites archaeon ADurb.Bin253
AACAAAGAAAAAGAGAAGAAGAGGAAGAGGAATTTAACAGACTTGTTGAAGAGGAAGAAGAAGAGGAACTTAATAGACTTATCGAAGAGGAAGAAGAACTTAATAGACTTATCGAAGAGGAAGAGAAATTAAAAATAGAAAATGCTAAGAAAAAAGAAAAGCAGAAAGTCGAGAAGAAAAAAGAAAAACCTCTTGAAAAAAATAGTACGGAAACTGTAAATAAAGAGGTAGAAACAGATGAGAATAACCCTATCACAAATGATGAGCCTTCTCCTGAAATGGACAATTTACCAGATGATTATGAGCAACTTGCAGCTCTTAAAAAAATTGTAGAAGAAAAAGAGAAAGAATTAGAAACTAAGAAGAACGACTTGTTTGCTAAAATTTTAAAAGGCGATTCTAAGAGTGTTCCCGAATTAAAAAACACTGAAAAGGAATTAGAAGCTGTAAAACTTTCAAGAGAGATGATAGAGGAAAAGATGGCTGCTATAAAATCTAAAAAAGGAGAAACTAAAAAGAGCAAAAAGATTATTCAAGAAGTGCCAGACTTTTTCTCTGAGATAGACCCTGATATTAATGACTCTTATACTTTTTTCATGGAAGATGATGAAGAACCTAATAAACAAGGAGAAGAACTTTTTAATTTGGCGGAATTAAGAGAAGGGTTAAATGGTCATGATTTGCCAGAAGGAAGTCATGTCTTAAAATACCCTGATAATGATGTTAGTAAAAATGTGATGGAATTTGCTAATTCAGATGGTGAGGACTATGATTCAATATATTATGTAAAAGTTGCGATAGGAGGAAAACCTCAGATTTTTGCAGTAAGAAAAACTCGGACACAAGATTTTTATCAAATCTTAGGAATGCAAGAAAATAATCCAGATTTAGTAGTAAATTCTCTTGCAGAAGCAGATGTGACTTTTAGAAATAACTCAGAGGGGAAAAAGACATACTTAATAACTAAGGAAAATTTAGAAGGTGATTATAAGTTGCAATCAGCAAGAAAATTAACTTTTGCTTATACTACGGATTTGCAAGATTTAAATCTTTCTGATATAAGGGAAAGTTTTAAAGAGGGTTTTTCTTTAACAAATGAACAAGCAAATAATTTGCACTTTAAATTGTTTTTGCCCACAACTAAAATAAAAGAGGAATTAAGAGAGTTAGGATTATACGATATTGATTACACTTTTAGTAAAGGAACGCCTTATTTAATTGTTTCTAATATTGAAAGAAATTATAAAAACGAACAAGGTGTAACAAGAACTTTTCCTGTTAAACCTATGATTATTAAGTTAAGTGCAAAAGAAATGTCAGAAGAGGATTTTAAACCTATAAAAGATTGGGCATATCAATTGGACATTTTCAACAAGTTTTTGATGGAAATGGTAATTCCTCCAAAAACAAAGGAAATTGTTACACAGCAACTCTCAAGAATCTTTTCCGACAAAACCAGAAAACTTGCTGATATTTTTGAAGAATTAAAAAATTCCCCTTCTCTTAAAAAAACAGAAGGAAACGCGATTAAGTTACATGCTTTATTTTCTAAATGGGAGAATCAAAATAAACAAACTGTTGCTGATTTAAATCCATTAGATAGTCACATGTTATCTTTTCTTATTCAGAAACAAGTTCTATCTAAGGAGGAATTGTTAAATTTTAAAAAACTTAGCAGTTCCCTACCAATTTTTGTTAGGGCTTTGGGCGAAGCTAAAACTTTAACTAAAGATGCTGTTGATACCTCTCTTGATGAAAGTGTGAAATTAATAGAAAATTTCATAGCTTCTAAAAGAGAAGAGAAAATAAGAAAAAACAATGCGGGAAAGAGGACAAGTGCATTAGAACAAGTACAATTAGACAGTTTCCTTGCTATTATCGAAGTAATAAATGGTTTGTCAGATAAAGAACAAGTAAAATTTTTTAATAACATATTAAATTTTGTAGATTTATATTATGGGGAAGATTCTGTTTTTGACGTTCTTAAAAAAGAAAAAGGTGAAACCGCAGAGAATTTTGCAAAACGTGTAGAAGAAAAATTAGTAGATTTAAATACAAACGAAAAAATAGAAGATGCTTCATGGAATAGTATGACTGATAGTAAAGGTGCAGTTAAATTCTTTTATATAAAAGATTCAAAGAAAACTTTTAAATTCAAAAAAGTTATAAAAGCCAGTCAAGGCATTTCTCCTAAAACTTTTATAAGAATTGCAAATGCTAATAGAAGTAGGCTTGATGGGTTTCAAAAATTATTTTTAACTAATAGGTTTTCACCAAAAGGAAAAAATATTGGTGCCTTGTCTGTTTTATTGAAAGCCAAAAGTTTATTAGGACACGCTATTGAGGGCATTCGAGAAATACAACAATTATTAAGTGTAGGATATGACTTACCTTTCACAGTAAATCTTTCCTATGAAGAAAGAATAAACATAGATGCTCTTGAAAAGAAATTAAATACTATAAAGAGTCTTGCAGAAGAGCAATTGGAAGTTCAAAAAACTGAAGGTGATAGACAATCTTTATCACAACTTCTAATTAATATAGAAAATATTTTTAAAGTTTTATCTACAAGCAATTCTGCTAAGGAGTATTCTAATACTCCATTAGAATATGAAGACATGCTTTTATTAGTAGATTTCTTTAATGATAAAACTAATCCTCCTTTAGTTGGACAAATAAGAAAGAGTCAATTTAAAACAGCTGTTCAAAAAGTGAATGAATCTTTTGAGAACTCTGAAGAACAAGATGAAGAATTTGAAACTCTTAAAAAAAGTTTGTCCATAAAAACAACTTTTGAGAGAATCTTGCCCACACGAGTTGTAATGGCAGAAAGAGGTGCTACTTTTAATGATTCCGTAGAACCTTTTGAAGAAGAATCTTCGCAAAGTGCAGAAGAGTTTGAAAACATAGAAACTGTTGAGACAACTCCTGCAATTTCTGATACAATAGAAACACAAGAAGAGTTTGAAGTTATTGGAGAACTTGATGTTGATGACATATCTAAGTATATAGAGGGAGAGGAATTTGCAGAGGAACCTTCTGAGGAAGAACTTTCTGATGAAGAATCTTCATTTCTTCAAAATTTTCCAAGAGCAAGTAATGTGCCAAACTATACTGCAAAGGAAATCATCAATATAATTCTAAGTGAGTTGCAAGAGTCGTATAATTTAAAAACTTTTGACGGCACTTTTAAAACAAGGAAAGGAAAAAATTTAGAGAATGAGGCTAATAAAATCATAGACAAATTACTTGGAGACCCAGAAATAAAAACATTACGAACCGAAGTAGAACTTCCTCTTGGAGAATTAATAAGTATAGAAGAGTTTAGAAGTAGGGCAAAAAGATATATGCCTGATATTACAGATGACCAAATTCATGCACTACATCAGGATTTATTACAAGAAATGGCAGGTGGCATTTCTGTTCGTGGTATGGTTAAAGGTTTAGATGTTTTTGCGCAATTGGAAGATGGTGGTGTAAGAGCTAATGTTGTAAAGCACGAATTATTTCACAGAATTTTTGAGTATTATCTGCCAAGTATTAACAAACAAAAGTTATATGATGCTTATGTTGAGTTATATGGAGAAACCCCATCTCCCATTGAATGGGAGGAAATATTAGCTAGAAAATTTCAAACTTTTCCAGATTTAAAATCTAAACCTAAAAATCTATTATATAGATTATATTTGAAAGTTATGAAGTTTTTAAATCTTATGAATGATTATGAATATGAAATTAATAAATTATTTACAGAAATTGAAAGCGGAAAATATCAGACTATGCTGCCAACAGAAGAAAGTTCTTGGGGAACACATAGAGAATTGCCTAGATTTTATGAAGGAAATATAGAAAAAGATTACGGAACAGTTGAAAACTTTATCTCTGCAAAAGAACATTTACACTTATTTATTTCAGAAATAACAGGAAATGTTATAAAGAGTAATCATTTAGGAGAAATGAAGCAATTAAAAGGTACTGAATTAAATTTAGGGGTATTAACTAATGGAGAAATATTTGATAAAGTTATCACACACTTGTTTAAATCTTCTGAAGTAACTCCTGATGAAGGTCTTACAATATTGAGAGGAAAATTCCAATCTTTTTATGAAAACTTGACAACTGATAAAGAGGGTAAAAAACAATTTGAAAATCTTGTAAAAATGTTCTTTCCAAATTTTCAAGTGCCTCTTACTGCTGCACAAGCATACCAGTTGTCTATTGAAAAAACAATAGGCGAAGAAATGTTAGAAGAGGAGGAAGATTTCGCAGATGAGTTATCTAATAAAGAAGGTATTGAAGAAGAAGCAGCAACAGAAGGACAAGAGGATTTGAAAGCATCAAAAGGATTAAAAGCCCATATAGAAAACAAAGAGGGTGTAAGTCAAGAAGAAACTGCAAATCACATGGTGAAAACTTTTTTAAGTACTTTTTCTTATATAAGTTCTAATGGTAGAAAAATCCCAATAAATCCAAGGTTTGCCTTTGTAAAATCAGTTCAAATTCTAGGGGGTTTAAACTTTAATCAATCTTCTATTAATAATTTATCTTATACCGACTTCTTATTTAATCAAATAGATGAGGCTATACGTAAGGAAGGCAACAATACCTTCACAAAAGCAATAGGGGAAAGAATTAAGATAATAATTAAAAAAGCCTTAACTCCAATTAATCCTAATAGTGCTGTGGTTTTCTTAGACCCAAATACAGCAGTTACTTTTGACTTTAACGGGATTTTTGATTACTTGGAAGAGTTGGGAATGAAGGAAGATAGCATTAACGCTTTATTAGAAGAATTAGAAGTTGATTCTTTCAGCAAAAGGTTTAAAGAAGTTAAAGGAGAGTTAATTTTAAAAACTCAAACTGAGTTAGAAAATGAAGTTGTTCGCTTGAAAGATGGTACAAAGTTGCCTTTATTTCAAATTATAAGTAGAGGTTCTAATACATACGCACAATTTACTCAAAGAATTTCTAATGAATTATTTGAAGATTCTGAAAAGGTTCATGAAAGCATTGAAGCAGATTTTCATCGTGCTTGGAATAGAGATTTATTATCAGTCTTACATTCTAGTATAGTATCGTTAAGAGAACGTGCCCCTTATACTATGGTGAAAGATAAAAAATTTGGCATAGCTAATTTGAGATATTTCCCAACAGTAATGCTCACCATTGACCAAAGAATAAAAGAAGATATAAAAAACTTGTTTAATGATTCTGAAAAAAGAGCTGCTTTATTTAAAAAATTTAATAAAGTTTTTGATAACACCAATAGTTTTAAAGAGTTTAACGAAGAATTTGGCATTGGTTACGGCGAAGAAAGACAACAAGGTTTGAGTCATAGTCCTTATTATCATGCTAGTAAGATTCTTCGTGAATTAGCAACACAAGCAAAATTTGAAACTTATTTAAATTCTTTGCCAGAAAAACTTCGACATAAAATAACTTTTGAAACTTATATAAAAGAAGCCTTTAAAGATGCCGTGGTGAGAGAAATAAAAGCCCATGAAAAATCCTTAGAAACTAAAAACAGGATAGAAAGAGCTGTAGCTCATTTATTAGTTAATAAAAAGAACGCAAGTGCTGAACAAAGACAAAGAGCTATTGAAAAACAAACAAGAAAAGACCTAAATGCTTTTAAAATTCTATCTGAAATGAATTTGTCCTACATAGCAGATTCAAATCACAAGAGTATTCCACTAACTATACACAGTATAGAAAAGGCTACAAGATATATAGAAGACGGTAAAAGTAAGACTCATGTTATATACAGCCACATGGTTCCTGAAAAATTATTATCTTTGATAGGATTTTCTAATCCTGTACTCACAGAAGAAGATGTAGATAAATTAAGTACCTTTGGCTTTGATTTGATAAATAGGGTTTCAGGAATAACCATAAGACAACAAGAAATTGCAACTTTAAATAAAGAAACTTATAAGAAAAATGAATCTTCTGAAAAAAGGAGTTATAATAAAGTTTCAGTAGAGGAATCTAATGATAAAATTACAGGACAAGATGCAGAAGAAGGAGAAGAAGTTGTAAATGTTGTAACTGAAGATGATTTTGAAGAAGTTCCTGAATTAATAACTACTTTTTTAGACCGCGAACATGCACAAGATTTAAACAGAATATCAAGGGTTCTTTCTAAATCAAACGATTTTGTGAGAGAATCTACATACAGAGCTTCTGATGGCAAAAAAAGGTACATTTATACTCCTGCTTCTTTTGCACAAAAAAATGCAAGGGCTTTGGTGTTAGGAGTTGATAAATCTTTCCCTGTTCCTGAACATTTTACTACTCCTTTTTATGCAGCTAATCCTCTATTAGATAATTTATTTAGACCAATAGGATTACAAGAGCATGACAAGAGTAGAGAGGCAGATAAACATACAGAATATAAAAGTGAAATCCCATCTCAATATTGGGAAAGAAATTTTGTAGGAGGGTTTTTATCTACTTTGTATGAAAACAGGGCTGAGGTA
The DNA here is from genome assembly GCA_002069705.1 of Candidatus Diapherotrites archaeon ADurb.Bin253. GTDB lineage: Archaea > Nanobdellota > Nanobdellia > Pacearchaeales > GW2011-AR1 > MWBV01. The sequence continues at coordinate 6,480 of MWBV01000026.1, forward strand.
GTTGAATTTTTAGATCCAGCAGAAGATAGACCTAGTATTATAGGATTAAGATTTTTTATGTTAACAAAAGGAAATCTTAAAACTCTTTATGCTCGATTATTAGAGCAATTAACTTTGCGTCCAGAGGGTTTAGAAAATTCTGAGATATACAATAGAAAGAGCTTAATTAACTTGAAAAAATTGGAAGAACTTTTAAATGCAAATGAAGAAACTTTAAAAACTCTTACACAAAAAATATTAGAAAAAGAAAGTTTTGGAGACCTCACAGTTGAAGGAAATGTTGCCGAAATACAAAGAATTATTAAAAAATTCAATTCAAGTACGGAAGCTTTTGTTCCATTGTTACCTAAAGAGTACGCATTTATGGCAACCTATCTTATGCACATGTTTGAAAAAGATGCTAGAAACATTGCTACGGAGATGTTAAAATCTGCTAAATTTGATTTGCCTCATAATATGAAATCCTTAGCGGAATATTTAGGTAAATACGGATTGTCTGATAGAGCAATTACTTATTTCACTAAGCATGGAGAAGGCAATAAATTTAGAATAAAAAGGACATTTGGAGAAGCAATAGATTTTCAAAATGAGTCTGTAAAAGAACTTCACGATGCTCTTACAGACTTAGTAGAAATTTGGATAAGACAATCTTATCCTAATAACTATTTAGCACAGCAATTAATTTCGGGTGATGTTGCACATTTTCCAAGTAGCCAAGCAAGGTTAAAAAGATTGGGCGGGTCACTTGCTCCGGGCAAAGTAGGATTAGTTGGAACACAATTTCAAACTCCAAAAACTTTTAAAGTTGCTGTAATGGAGGAATTACAAGGAAACATTTTTTCTGCACTTAAAGAATTTGAAAAAACAGGAAAATACCCTGTTAAAAATGGTAAAAGTCCAGTAGATGTTCTTGATGGTTCAGCTTTTATGTTGCCAGAAAGATTAGAAATGTTGCAAAGAATCTTTGGGGAAGCAGCAAAACCAACAAGTTTGGTAAAAAGTGCTTATTATGGTGTAACAGAAAAGGAAGTTACCATG
>MWBV01000027.1 GCA_002069705.1 Candidatus Diapherotrites archaeon ADurb.Bin253
TGATGCAACTGAATTTATGTAATTAGTTACAGATTGATTATTTAAGTTGATTAAATTAGTTTGTGAAGTGTTTTGAGTTATCAATTGTGAGTAAGTTACAGCATCCTGCGCATTAGTTCCATTTGCAATATTAATTATCTTATTTGAATTTGTATTTAATGTTCCATCTATTCTAGCATTACCAGCAACATGGAGTACTTCCTGAGGGGAACTTGTTCCAATCCCAACATAGCCAGTGTTGTTTATTATCATAAGATCATTTCCTCCATTATGTGGTTTAAAGTGAATTCCATCCCCAACATCACTATCTGCAGATTGAATAATTGTACCTGTAGAGTCTGCTCCAAAAGCTAATCTTTCTACTCCTCCCCAATACGGACTCCTAAAATAAATTCCCTGAATTCCTCCTGTATTAGTACTAAAAGAAATATTCTTCATGAAAGTTACATTTTCATTAAATGTTTCATGAGTATTTGTGAAAGCAACATTTGTCCAATTACCTGTCCATAAAGGTTCTCCACTTGCTGTTATTGCAATTCCACTTAAACAAATTCCTCCTTGAATACAAATGTCTCTGGTAGCATTAATTGTGCCGTTTGCTAAAATATTTCCTATAACATGAAGGCCTTGAAGGGCATTCATAGTTCCAATACCTACTCTGCCTGTTGTTCCATCTATAGAAAAATATGCTTGGCTTGGATTGGTGCTATTGTATATTGTAAAATTTCTAGCAGATATAAAAGACAAAGCTAAAAGAAAAACAACAAATATAATCAACACCCCTTTTTTACTCATTTTAATCAATAAAGTTGATACTAAATTATAATTTATAATATGCTCTATGTAATATATAATATATTATAAATGTTTTTCTTCCCTCCTTGATAAATTGTAGTGAAAATTTTTACTTACATGAAATAATTAAGAAAAACAAAAAATAGAATGAAAGATGGTTAAATTCTTTTTTCAATTTCTTCTCGTATTTTAAATATGAACTCATCTGTATCCATTTTTCCAACAAGATTGCTTCCACCCTTTCTTACAGAAACAACTCCATCTTTTTCTTCTTTATCGCCTATTACAAGTATGTAAGGTATTTTCATTTCCTCAGCATCTTTAACTTTTGATTGAACAGTTTTTTGTTCAAAATCAAAATCAATTCTTATACTTGGGATTAATTCTTTCATTCTTGTAATTATTTTTTCTGCATAGTCAATATTTCTATCTGTAAAACTTAGAACTCTAACCTGAACAGGAGCTAACCAAGTTGGAAGTCTTCCATTTGTATTTTCCAAAAGCATTCCAATAAACCTTTCTAAACTTCCATAAATTGTTCTGTGAATCATTATTGGCCTTTTCTTTTTATTATCACTATCAATATATTCTAATTCAAATCTTTCAGGCATTGCAAAATCGAGTTGTATTGTTCCACACTGCCAAGTTCTTTCCAAAGAGTCTTTCAAATGAAAATCAATTTTTGGACCATAAAATGCTCCATCTCCTTCATTAATCTTAAATTTAACTTTTCTTTTTTCAAGAACTTTTTTTAAGGTATTTTCTGCTAAATCCCACATTTTTTCATCTCCTATTCTCTTTTCTGGTCTTGTTGAAAGTTCAATTGTGTATTCAAATCCAAATTTTTTGTAAAATAAGTCAACTAAATCTATAACTTTTGCAAGTTCATTCTCAATTTGTTTTTCAGTACAATAAATATGTGCATCATCTTGAGTAAATTGTATCACCCTAAACAATCCTCCTAAAACACCAGATAATTCTTGTCTGTGGACAACCCCTAATTCTCCAACTCTTAATGGTAAATCTTTGTAAGATTTTGGAGAATTTTTGAATACAAGTATTCCTCCTGGACAATTCATTGGTTTAACTGCAAAAATTCTTTTTTCATATTCTGTGAGGAAGATATTTTCCTTATATTTTTCCCAATGTCCTGAAATTTGCCAAAGTTTTTTATCTAAAATCTGGGGAGTTTGAATTTCTTTATAACCTGCTTTCTTGTGTTCTTCTCTCCAAAAATTAATTAATTCGTTTCTTGTAATCAATCCATTATTATGCCAAAATACCATACCAGGAGCAACTTCTGAAAAACTGAATAAATCCATTTTTCTTCCTAAAATTCTATGGTCATTATCTTTGAGCTTAGAACTATCTAATTTGGACTTTGAAATTTCTCTTAACAATTGTTTGGAGTCATAAACTTCTTCTTTAATTATCTTATCTTCTTTATTTTCTTCTTTCTCTTTGTCTATTCTTATTTCTCTAGACAATTCACTTAAAGGATGTCCTTTAACTTTTAATTCAAATTCTTTGTAATATCCAAAAGGAGCTCTTGCAACATGAAATTTATGCTTTTTTAATTCTTCTTCAGCTTTTTCTAAAACTTCTTGAGCAATTTCAGGACTTCCTAAATCTTTGGAAAGGTGAGCATAAGGGTAAAGAACAATATTTTTGGTTTTAACTTGAGAAGCAATATCTTTAATATTTTCAACTAATTGTTTTACAACTATAGGGACAGATTTATCTGCTTTTTCAACAGCAGTTAAAACAACCAAAGCTTCCTTAATTTCCTTCTCTTTCTTGTCTTTATCTGGAAGTTCTTTAATACTTTTAAGTGCTTTTTTAAGTGGCTTGAATTTTATATAATCTACATGGAGATTTAAGGTCTTCATAAGTTCTTCAAGAAATAGGAGTTTATAAAACTAATTTTAAATCTTGAAAATACTGAAAAACCTCCAAAAAATCAGAAAAGTATATACTAAATATTCATAAAGTTTTTAAAGGATATTTATTAAAAAAAACCATGGTAAAAAATACGCTCAAAGTAAATAAAAAAACAAATTTATCGGGAGGTGAACTGCATGGAAGAATTAAACAGTGAACCTTCGTACAATCTTCTTGCTTGATTCACCTATTTGTAATTTTAGTTTAGATACAAACAGGAAAAATAAATCAATTTTTCAATACAGTTTAAACACTGGTTTTTATAAAAACTCACCGAAACATTTAAATATTGTAACTATTATATAGTGATGAAATAAAATGGGAAACAAATTAATAAACAAAATAAAGAGAAATATTGTTGTAGGTAGCTTAGCTTTAGCAGGAGTATTTTCTTATAGTGGTCAAAGATTTGAGCCAACTTCACCTGAAAACAGCTTACTTTACACTCATCCTACTTTAGAGTATGCAAAAATGATTTCTACAAATTACATAAACAATGTCAATAAGTCAACTCCTTTTGAAAAAGCAAAAGAACAACATGAACTTTATAAAAAATCAGAACTTGAAAAGACATTAAAAGAAGAAAAAAGACAAAAAGAAGAAGCAGAAAAAAGAAAATTTTTAGAACCTTACTTTCTTTCTCAAGATTCTTTAAATTCATATATTAAACAAGCATACTCAAATGTTAAAAAATGGCCAAATGAGTTTGATAAAAGGCTTTTTAGAGTTATGTTAAGACAAGAATCTTCATATAATGTACATGCAGTAAGTAAATCAGGATATAAAGGATTAGGTCAGATAGGTCCAGAAGTTTATCAAACATTTAGACCAGAAAAATTTGAAGCACTTAAGGATTCAATAACAGGACAGATAAATGAATATGCACTACAAAAAGAATTATTTAATCCTACTACAAATCTTGAACTTTCACTTGAATATTTAAATTATATTTCAAAATTCTGTGCAAAATATGATCCAAACTGGTCAAATTCAGATTTAGAAGCAAAAAGGAAAAAGATTCTTTTTGCATACAATGCAGGAGTAGGTACAGCTAGAAAATATAATTTCAACCATACTAACAAAAAACTTCCAAGAGAAAACAGGGAATATCCTGAAAAAATAATGAATGCTTATTATAATTCAGGTATAAAGATTAAAACATAACTTTTAATTAATAATTCTCATCTCCACAAATATTTATAAATAAATATTTGTTAGTATATAAATGAAAAAAGAGATTGTGTTTACATTATTGTTTGTATTAGTAATTAGTTCTTTTGCTTCTGCAGAGATGATTATAAACCAACAACCAAACAAAGTACATAATATAGGAGATTCAGTAACAATACCTGTAACAATAAAAACTATTACAGGAGTTTCTGGAACATTTAGTATGGATTTGCTTTGTGGAACAAAACAAATTAATTTTTATAAAAATGGAGTAAATCTTGTATATGGAGAAGAAAAAACATTTGATGCTTCTCTTGTTTTAACAAAAGAGGTTGTTGGAGAAAATGTAGAAAACTGTAAAATAAAAGGAATACTTGGGACAGAATACTTTTTAACAAATGAATTTAAGATATCTAATTTAATTACACTTAAGCCAAATACTGAACAAAGTGAGTTTGAACCTGGTCAAAACTTATTAATATATGGAGATGCAATAAAAGAAAACGGACAACCAGCTAATGGATTTATAGAACTGGAATTAGTAATTGCAAATGGTTCATCTAATAATATCTTACAAAAAGGTACAATAAACAATGGAATGTATTCAATGAATGTTGTTCTTCCAGAAAAAATGAAAGCTGGAAAGTATTTGGTTAAATTAAATGCTTATGAAGTTGCATTAGATAACACAAAGACAAACAAGGGATTTGTAAATTATAATATACAAATAAAACAAATTCCTACTTCTTTGGAGATAATCCTAAAAGATAAAGATGTTAAACCTGGAAATCCAGTTGAAATAAAAACAATCTTACATGATCAGACAGGAGAGAGTATAGAATCAACTTCTGTTATTACAATAAAAACAGATACCCTTGAAATTCCAGAAGGGGCAGGACCAATTGAGAAGAAAACTGGAGAATACTTTAAATTTCCAATAGTATATAATGAACCTCCTGCAACTTGGACAGTTCATGCTGTATCTAATGAACTAACAGCAGAAACTTCTTTTACAATATTAGAAAACCATGAAATAAGTGTAGAATTTGTGAATCAAACTTTAGTTGTAACTAATGTTGGAAATATCCCCTATAATGCTACAATAAATATAAGGATAGGAAATATCTCAAAGGATTTTGATTTATTCTTGCCTGTTGATGGTAGTAATAAGTATGGATTAAAAACAGAGCATGCTGGAGAATATGAAGTAGAATTAATGGATGGAACAAGAATAAGTAAATTCAAAGAAAAAGTAGTTTTACCAGAATCAAGAATACCTGGATCAACAGGATATGCAATAAGAGATTTTTCAGAATCTACTACTAAAGAATTTTACACAAGACCTATTTTTTGGGTGTTTGTGTTGCTGATGATAGCATCATTAATTTTTATTTTGACAAGAAAATACAAAAGAAGAAAAGAAATG
>MWBV01000028.1 GCA_002069705.1 Candidatus Diapherotrites archaeon ADurb.Bin253
AATGACCATTTCTCTAGCATTAGTTCTTCTTTTCTTTTTACAAGCTGGACACAATCTTTTTACAAGTCTTTGTGAGATAACACCAACTAAAGCATCAGCGACTAAATAGTTAGTTACACCCATATCTACTAATCTTGTTAATGCACCTGGTGCATCATTTGTATGAATTGTACTAAAAACTAAGTGACCAGTAATAGCAGCACGAATGGCAATTTGTGCTGTTTCTTCATCTCGAATTTCACCAATCATGATAATATCTGGATCTTGTCTTAAAATACTTCTTAAGGCTGTTGCAAAAGTTAAATTTGCTTTTGTATTTACTTGTGATTGATTAATACCATCCAAAGTATACTCAACAGGATCTTCAACTGTAATAATATTAACATTTGGTTTATTTAATTCTCTTAAAAATGAATATAGAGTTGTTGATTTACCACAACCAGTTGGTCCTGATAATAAAACAATTCCATGAGGGTGCGCTAATATTTTATCAATAACTGCATTACCTTCATCAGTAAATCCTAATTTAGTTCTTGAAAAACTAAATGCAGATTTATCTAAAATACGAATAACTATTTTCTCACCATAAACTGTTGGGAATGAAGAAACACGGAAATCATATTCAGTTCCATTAATTACTAAATTAATACGCCCATCTTGAGGAAGTCTCCTTTCAGAAATACTCATTCCAGAAACAATCTTAATTCTAGCTGCAATAGCTGGATAACTTTCCAAAGGAAAGACAGCTCTTTCCGATAGCTCTCCATCAATTCGATATCTTACCTTAACATTTCTTTCAAATGGCTCTATATGAATATCACTAGCTCTAAAAGGAATAGCTTCTTTAATAACAGAATCTACAAATTTAACAGCTGGTGCATTTATAACATCACTTTCAGTCTCAATTTTAAAGTCTTGGTCTCCCATGGCTTTACTAATTAATCTTTTATCTTTATCTTTATTTAAATTATCCAAAGCATCTTCAGTATATTTTACAGCTACAACAGAATCTACATAAATATCAATCTGAACTCCTGGAACTAAAATAAATTCTATCTTTCCAGAATAAAATGTAGCAATAGATGATAAAGCATTAAAATCTAGTGGTCTTGCAACTGCAACTAACATAATCCCATCATTATCTAAAGAAACAGGAACTATTTTCTGTTTCTTTAAAAATGGCAAACTGAAATTATCTACTAAGCTCTCATCAATTTCTAACATTGGAAGCTCTATATATGGCATAGAATAAAATTCGCCCATAGCAGCTAATGCAGTAATTTCTGTGCAATAATCTTTTGCAATCAAATATTTTTCAGCAGGCATCTTTAATCTGTCACATTCAGAAAGTATTTCATTAATCTGTCTACGCTTAATTACTTTCTTATATGCAAAGAATTGTAATACTTCATAATTTAAATTCATTAAAGAACCCCCTTCTTTTTATACATAAACTTTTTTTGATTTATTAAAGCCCAGTCATAATTGATAACATTGGTGAATAAATAGCATAGAATATAACTCCAACAGATAATCCCATTATTAATAGCATAAGAGGTTGTAATATAGTAGTTAATCTTGACAAAGATCTTTCAACAAGATCATCAAAAAATGCACAAGATTTTAATAATACTTCATCTATTGAATCTGTCTTTTCTCCAATTGATATCATCTGTATTAACATATCAGGAAAAATTTTTTCTTCATTTAAAGCTGAAGTCAAGGTTTTGCCTTGAGTAACAGCTTCTGCTGAAACTTTAAAACGTTTTTCAATATTTTTATTTCCTAAAACAATTGAAACTATAGACATAGCCTCAACTATATCCATTCCACTACCAATTAATAAACCAAATGCTCTTGCAAATTTAGAACTAGCTTTATTTACTTGAATATTTTTAATAATTGGTATTTTTAATTTTATAGTATCATATACATATCTTCCTTTTTTGGTTTTACCAAACATAGAAAGTAGAAAAAAGATAACAAAAACATATAAAAATATTTTCATCCAATTAGCAATTAAATACTCACTAAAGTTAAAAATAGTCATTGTTAATGCCGGCATTTCAACATCAAGTGCTGCTAGTGAATCTCTAAATGTTGGAATAACAAAAATCATCATTAGCATAACAACAGCAACTAACATTACAAGAAGCATAATTGGATAAACCATTGCTGATTTAGTTTTTGCTTTTAGTTTACTATCACTTTCAAAATAATCAGCTAAACTAACTAAAACTTTATCTAGTGTTCCACTCATCTCACCAACATAAGTCATACTTCTAAAAAACTCTGGGAAAGCATTCTTATGCTTTTCCATAGCTTCAGAAATTAATTTACCAGCTTTAACATCTTCATGCATTTCTTCTAATACTTTTTTAAAATATCCAGTATATGATTGATTTTTTAAAACAGACAAACAATCAATTGCTAATATACCAGAACTAATCATTATAGAAAATTGCCGACAGAATGTCGTTAATTCCCCTACTTTTACTTTTCCAGATACGGAGAAAAAAGCATTAGGGGGTTTAAAAGAAACTGCTCTTGATTTTACTAAATATAATTTTTGTAAAATCAATTGTTCTCTTAAGCTTTCTTCATCTTCAGCCATAAAAGTTCCCGTGAACTTTTTCTTATCGGCATTTATAGCTGTATATTTAAATTTCTTCATTTTTCTCCTCCATTATTAAAATAGTGAAATATACCAATTAACAATGTATGAGCCAAAAAACATAGCAAAAGTCATTCCAAATATTAAGAAAGGAGCAAAAGGATATTCAGTATCTTTTTTATCATTTTTCTTTTTTCTAACTATTAATAAAACAACACTCGCTATTATACTCGATACTAAAATTGCAATAAATAAATTATATATTCCTAGTAATAAACCACAAGCTGCAACTAACTTTACATCACCAAATCCCAAAGCTTCTTTCTTTAATATCAAAATAGATCCATAATGAAATATCAAGAAAAACAATCCACCAAAAACTAATCCAGCAAGTCTTTGTTGCCATGGAATTGTATCTATTAATAAACTATTATCTTTAAAAAATATATTACTGACTATAGCAATTACTCCCAGTAATAATATCATAATATTAAATCTATCGGGAATAATTTGATGTTCTAAGTCTATAAAGAAAACTGCTATAAAAGCAACAATAGCAAGCATTGCTATTATAGTAAATATATAACTATCATCAATAAATCTTAAAACAGCACAAAGCCATAATAACATAGTTACAACTTCAACAATAGTGTATCTTATAGATATGTTTTTTTTACAAGATCTACATTTACCTTTTAATATTATATAAGAAATAACTGGTATGTTATCATACCATTTTAATTTATATTGACAATTGGGACAATGAGAACTTGGTTTAGCAAGACTCATTCCCAAAGGAACTCGATAAATTACTACGTTTAAAAAACTACCAACGCAAAGTCCAATAATTCCAGAAAGTACATAAATAATAATTAGTATAGGTGTTCCCATCTGTTTTATTCCTCTCCATATATCCAAGAAGTAATAATAGTAGTTCCACTTCTCATTTTCACAATAAGCAAATCCTTATCTTCCTTTTTTACAATTATTCCTATTTCTTCAACTGTTTTAATAATTTCTATTTCATATATTGTATCATATTCTTCAAAATTTTCAGAAGTAATTCTTCCCCCAAGAAAATCTTCACCAATTTGATCTAATTCAATTCTTCTTTCAAATTTACTCTCAGTTAATCTTGCTAGAGTATTATTATACACAGCTGCTGCTATCATAGCACTTGAAAGAGCAGTTACAACTGCCATCATAATAATAACATAAAACAAAGACATCCCTTTTTTATTTTTAAAAAATTTCATTTAGGAACCTCCTAAAACATAAGGATTTTCCATTTGATAGATTTGTTTATCTTCACTATTATATGCTGTTGCCCTAATACTTCTTATTCCATCATCAATCTCTATAACTAAAACAATTTTATAAAAATACTCTGTAGAATTAATTAAATCATAATCATTTGAAAATTTTAATTCTTGATTATTAACAAATCCATCCATTTCATAATAAGTATAATCTTCTGCTTTAAAGCAAGTTACAATGTTATCAATTTCATTAATCGCATACATTTTAATTTCTGCTTTTTTAGTAATTGAATTAGTATATAAAATAGTCGAAAGAACTGCTGTCATAATAATAGAAATTAACAAAATAGAAATAACAGACTCTAATAAAGAAAATCCATTTTTATTTTTTCTATAATATTTTTTCATATTAAATACCTCTTATATTTTAAAATATTGAATTTTTTGTAGTTAATCTTCCTATTTTACTTCCATATAAATCAAGGTTTTCAGATACTATTCCATTATTAGCATTTACAGAAGAAAAGAACTTTAATTCCAGATCTTTATTGTTTTTTTGAATATCTTTATTATTTAAAAACATAAATTGTTCAGGAAAATGAACTAAAACATAATCTACATTAGGAAGATAATCACTAAGTTCACAATGTTTTGCATATAACAAAATTCTTTTTTGAAACAATCTAAAATTTTCAATAATATATTCTTCCTCACTAGTAGGCTCTTCTCTTTGCATAAATTTAGGATATTTTTTAATTTTTCTTGTTAAAGTCTTTTTACTTTCTTCAACCTTAATATCTTCTAATTCTAAATCATCATCTTCTAAATCTTCTTCT
>MWBV01000029.1 GCA_002069705.1 Candidatus Diapherotrites archaeon ADurb.Bin253
ATCTTGAAATTCTTACTCAAACAGATTTATCCAATATTGAGATTTCTGATGAAGCAAAAGAAGTTACAAGAATTAAAGCAAAAACTCACAAAAGAAGGAGAGGGGAAATGAAAACCCAAACAAAAACCGACCTAAAAGAATTAGATAAGGAGATGGGCTAAGGGGAAATAATCAAATCAGGATAACTTATATTGCTTAAATTAAAACTTTCAAAGTCTTTAGCATAATCTTTCTTTATTATTAATCCCATTTCGTTTTCTTCTAAACCTATTTTATACATAAATGCTTCCTTGCAAGTCATTTGCCCCATACCAAAGTCTACAGCACACCTATCACAAGGATCTGTATAGCCCATCCAGATAAGCAGTATAATTAAAAATAAAATAGTATCCACATATTTCCAATTCTCAATATGTTCTCTAAGAAATAATTTAAGATGAGTTTGTGGTTTCATTCTTATCTTTATCTTTCATTAATTTTTTTGTAAAAGAATTTTCATAACCAATAAAGCAAGGAGTTTCTATTTTACAATTCTCTCCGACAAGTTGTAAATCTTTCTGTATTTTTTCAATTTCATCCTCAATCATGCTTAATCTTTTTTCCATCAAACTAAATCTTTCTTCTGTTTCCATCGATAAACATAAAGTATACTTTGTTTATAAATATATGTTGCAAAATAAAATTTAACATATATTTATAAATTAAAACAACTTAACTATTTTGGAGAGTTGAATTAAAAAATGGTAGATTATAAAAAAGCAGGAAGCGCAACAATCATAGGGATTATATCAATCGCTATCGTTGTAGGAGTAACTGAAGCTATAAATCTTACTGGTTTAACACAAACAATAGTTGTTTTTGTTCCAGTTGCTTTAGCAGCTAAGTTGATTTATGACGCTTTCTCTTAATTAAGAGAGTAATCATGAACGAAACAATATTAATTCCATACATTGGAAGTTTTTTATCACTATTTTTGTTAGCTGTTTCTTTTTCAGTGAAAAACGAAGCATCAAGGAAAGCATTTACTTATGCCCTTATCATATTGTCTGCGTTAAATCTTTATTTAATTGCAACATTGGGAGGGCATATTCTTTTCCTTATTCTAAATGGGGGGCTAGTTGCAGAAGGCGCTAGTGCTTTATTATCTAATGACTAAATGTATTATCTATCAAGACGAAAAGAATGAAGTTGTATTTTGTATAGATGGTTGTATATATTTTAAGAGTAAAGGTGGAAAGTATAGAGAAGCAAAAGAATTTCTTCAGATATTAGAATCTAAGATGGCATTAAAAGCCACAGCTTTATTAACAGGCGTAAAGTCATCTGAATTGTTAAAATCGGCAAAATTTATACAAAAGTTAAAAACGATGGATTATAAATCAGCATCTAATTTATATCTAGATGACCAGAAGAAAAAAAGAAAGTCAGGTAAACTATTCGAGGGAGAATTTAATGGTAAATAGATTTAGGTTGTCCGGTGTTTTGTTTTTTATTTCTACCGTTTTGCTTATGTATGCTTATTGGTTTGAAGTTAGACTAAGCTTAGAACTAATGGCAGTGTCTTGGTCTTTGTTGGCCCTTTCGAGATCTTTAGTGATGTTTCCTAAATTAACATCAACAAAAGCAGAAGTTAAAATAGGAAAGGAGATTAAACAATGAATGAAGCGAGAAGGATATTTGATTTTATAATGGGTTGCTGTGCAGGTTATTTATTCTTCTATGGAACTTTTCTCGGCTATTCTGTGGGAACTTTAATGGTTGGAACTCATATAATTTTAGTTTATAGAGAAAGGATGCTTAAAGCTTTAGATAAATCAATCAAAGAGGATGAAAAACAATGATAGGAATACCCGAAAAAGAAGATATAGAATCAATTGAAGAAAAACAAGAGTTTGAAAAGTTAATAGAACAAGTTAGAGCAGAAGCTAAACAAGAAGCACTACAAAACTTATCTGCTGATGAAGAACTTGCTATTGCACAAAATGCTTTAGCTAAGACGGGTAAGAAGTTTTTAGGTTCTGAAGGTAAATATCCTTTCCTTTCTGAAGCAGTAAATTCCGATGAGGAAAGGCTTAAAAGAGTTTCTAATTTAGAGAAGTGGGAAATTGAAAAGATAAAGGTATTCAATAGGTTAGAGTTCTTTTTGAGAAGTATAGGTATGAATGAATTTGCAGAATCTGTAAAGAGTGAAAAAGAAGAAATAATTAAGCTATCAACATCTAAAGATGGTTACCTGTTGAACATAGCTGGGACGGAAGCAGTAATATCTAAAAATACTCAACGAATTGAGGAAGGAGATAAGAAAAGATGATGTTTGAACTTCTTTATCCAGTTTTAGATATGTTTTATCCATTTTATAAAAAGGAAAAGTTGAACTATCAATCAGAACTAGAAAAAAACAAGATAGAATATAAGAAACTGAAAAGGAGTATAAAAGAGAAGCTTTATATTACACTAGAATCGGTTAAGGACCGTAAAACCAAAGACAAAGTTAAGAAAGAATTTAAAGATGCATTAAGGCAAGTAAGCAAAAGATATAACGAAAGTAAAACAGAAGCAAAAATAAATTTTATGTCCGCAGTTGCAAGTTTTAAAGAAAGAAAAGAGAATGTTAAATTAGCTAAGAAATCTAAATCTAATTTGCATCAAATACTTTATAAATATGCAAAATTACCTTATGATAAGAAAAAGAATAGCTTAGTTGTTCTAGAAATCTCCCCTTCTAGAGAAATAAGATTTGGAATAAAGGAAAGGGTTTTTAATGATTTAAATGCTTATGGAGATAAAGATAATGATCGTATCTATGCAAGTGAAAAAGACATAATATTTACAAATATAAGATTAGAAAACGGCAATGAGAAGATCCCCTTAGTTATCAGATATTCCGGACAATGCACAGCAATATTCTTAGAAAAAATAAGAGATGAGAAGACTATGGAAAAGTTTTCAGCTGAAAAGGAACATCATATAATGCTATTATCTGAAAGACTAAGAGAAATAAAAGCACCTAATAAATTTAATCTTAAGATGAGTAAACCTGTTGTAATGGGGATAATAATGATTGTTTTAATGATAGTTTACGCTGGATATAAATATTCTAAGGGGGGATTTTAATGGCAATATTAAAACTAAAAATAGATAATAAACACGTGCATTTAAGGATTTTTGATGAAAAGAACGAATGTTTAGCAGAAGTTAACGATACAAACCTTTCAGAACATCAAGAACTTTTAGCAGAATTAGGCAAAGCTTATTCAAATTCCTTTAATGTGTTGAGAGATTTAATCTATTTCTTAGAATCTCCAAAAACTATAATTGAAGGATTAAAAGTAGGTTATGAACTAACCAAGGACAGATAAAAATGCAGTCATGGAAGCATATTGGAGGTGCCAAAGATTCTAGACCCTTAAATGGGAATACAAGGTCCAATGGTTCTGGAGAAGGCCTTGGAGGAACAGAAAATCAGTCTTGGAATGCACAATACAGATATATGGTTGCATTATCTGATAAAATAGACTTTATTTCAAAACATATTTTCGATGCAAAGGAAGATTTTTACTATTCTAAAAAAATATTAAGCGAGATCACCGGGCTATGGCTACTTTTTCTAGGTAGCCCTAAGTGTGTAGATATGCGAGAAGATAATAGGATAATAATATCTAAAAGGATAAAAACTGCGGAAATCTATTTATCCCTGGGAGATGTTGACCGTGAAGTTGAAATATTAAAAGAAGTTTTTGTTGAAATCTTATCTGTATTAAAGGATGGTTATACTTTCAAGGGGTCCCGGGCAAAAGTCAGGATCAGAAGTGGGGTTGCTGGAGATATGGATGAATTAGTTGGGAGAAAATAAAAAATGAAATACTCTCATGCCCTAAAGGGCAGAATATCTAACTAAAACATGGAAACAAACAAAATATATCAAGGAGATTGTTTAGAAGTATTAAAGACTTTTCCTGATGAAAGTATAAACTTAATTGTAACTTCTCCACCCTATAATAAAGGCTTTTGGAGTAAAAATAGGAATATGAATAATGGATTTAAAAGTTTTAATCATAAAAACTCTACTACAATTAAGACAAAGTCCAGAAGAATTGAATATGGAGTTTATAATGACAAAATAAATCCAGAAGAATATGCAAATAATCAAAAAGAAGTAATCAAAGAATGTTTGAGAGTTCTTAAAAAAGATGGTTCTTTATTTTATAACCATATAGATATACTCTCAGAGCATCAAACAAAACATCCAGTTTGGGTTTACGATTTTCCAGTAAAACAAGTAATAATCTGGAATAGAAAGAATACCCCAAAATTAGATAAGTCCTATTTTTTCCCAATAACTGAATATATTTTTTGGATACAAAAAGAAGATAATAGCAGAACTAAATTTGATAGAAAGAAATCAATATTTAATTCAAATGTTTGGGAAATAAATCCAGACGTAAAAAATAAGTTTCCTGCACCATTTCCAGAAGAATTAGTAAAGAATTGCATATTAACAACAACAGATGAAAAAGATATTGTTCTTGATTGTTATTCTGGTTCTGGAACAACAGCATTAGTTTGTGCTAAGACAGATAGAAAATATGTTGGAATAGAGTTAAATCCAGAATTTGTTGAAATGGCTAATATAAAAATACAAAAAGAATTAT
>MWBV01000030.1 GCA_002069705.1 Candidatus Diapherotrites archaeon ADurb.Bin253
TAATATGAGTAAAGAAGAAAGAGAAAAGTTAGGGGAAAATGGGAAAAATTATGTAGTTAAATATTTTAATTATGAATTTTTAGCAGAAAAATTAAGTAAAGTGTTATGAGTTTAGATTTTATGAATTATATTCAATTAGGAGTATTTTAACTTTAGAGAAAATAGAAAATTATTTTAATATGAAAAATTGGTTAGATATCGAAAATACTAAAGAAGTCAAAGAATATATAAAATTTTTAGAAAATGATACTAAAATATATTATGTTGACGACTTTCCATGGAGAAAATATCAAGGTGGATTAGAACCCGCTATATTCGGACCTTACGAACCACCCGAATTTAGTTTAACAGATATTAAAGAATTAATAAAAATATCCCATAGTCCATTTGTAAGATGGACAAGTAATTTTACCGATAAACCAACAGAATGGTGGTTGGTAAACTGTAAAAGACAAATTAAATTAGAAAATTTAAGTCCAACACAAAGAAGTAAGATAAGAAGGGGACTTAAAAATTGTGATGTAAAGAAAATAACTCCTCAGTGGTTGTCTGAAAATGGGTATGAATGTTATAAATCTGCTTTTAGAAGATATAAGGGAACAATTCCATCAAATGAAAGACAATGGAAAAGAGGTTTAGAAATAAAAAGTAAATATACATGTTTTGAATTTTGGGGAGTTTTTATTAAAGAAAAATTAATAGGATACTCAGAATGTATTGTTTTAAATGATATAATTTCTACGAGTGTTATTAAATATAATCCTGATTATCTAAAATATTATCCTTCTTATGCATTGACATATACAATTTTAGACTATTATTTAAACCAAAAAAATTATGAACTTATTAGTAATGGAACACGTTCAATTTCTCATGATACGCAAATACAGAAATTTTTAGAAAAATTCGGTTTTGATAAACAATATTGTAAATTAAATGTTTTGTATTCTCCAGTATTTGGGTTTTTAGTGAAAATTACTTATACTTTTAGGGACCTTTTTAATTTCTTATATAAAATTATTCCTAATAATCTCCTGCATAAAATTATTGTTATATTGAGACAAGAAAAAATTAGAAGGTCTTTTTATGATAATCTTTTTCAAGAAAAATTTAGAAGTTCCTACAAGTAAAGAGATGGAGATAAATACATCCTATAGATATTGTGTCTTTATACCATCTCTATGGGAACCAGTACCAAAGGGCATAGAAATTAATTTAACTTTTTTTCTATGGTCCATTTATTCTATTTTATGGAAAATAAAGAAAAATGTTTATGAATTACATCTTCTTTATGATAAAGATATTCTTATCCATTATAGCGTAGTACTCCCTAAATATTATCGTTTTCCTTTTATGGAGAGAAAAGATATAGAGATTGGACCCTGCTGGACACACAAGAATTACCGGGGTCAACATTTATATCCTTTTGTTCTTACTAAAATTATTAATAAATTTACAAATAAACAAATAAACGTCTGGATGTTTTGTGATGAAGGTAATATTTCTTCCAGAAGTGGTATTCTAAGGGCTGGGTTTGAAATTGTAGGATATGGGGAAAAAACAAGGTTATTAGGGCTAAAATTATTAGGCCAATATAGAATAGTTAAACAATAATTACTTTTAATTATGAGTTTTTAGCAAAGGAATTAAGTAAAGTGTTATGAGTAAAAAAAAACAATAAATTAGAGAATTTTGATGGCTATATTAACTCAAAAAATTTATCAATCAATAAGAAATGTTGTCTGGGAGGGTAATTTCGTTCCACTTCACAGCCCTTTTTTTGGGAAAACAGAAGAAAAATATGTTGTTGATTGTATCCGTTCAAATTTTGTTTCTTCGGTTGGAGAATATGTTGATAAATTCGAAAAAGCCATTAGAGAATACACAAAAACTAAATATACTATTTTAACTGTAAATGGGACTTCTGCTTTACATATCTGTTTACTTTTGACAGATGTAAAAAAAGATGACGAGGTATTAGTTCCTTCTATGACATTTGTTGCAACTCCAAATGCAGTGTGGTATATTGGGGCTGTTCCCCATTTTGTTGATGTCAATAAGGAAAGTTTAGGAATAGACCCTTTTAAGTTAGATGAGTATTTAAGTAAAATTGCAGAGGTTCAGGAGAATAAGTGCTATAATAAAAAAACACACAGACAAATAAAAGCAATTATCCCTATGCATACCTTTGGACACCCAGTTGATATGGATGAACTAACCAGTGTTGCTGAAAGGTATAAATTAACAATCATAGAAGATGCTGCGGAGGCATTGGGAAGTTTATACAAAAACAAGCATGTTGGTAATTTTTCAAAAATGGCAATATTAAGTTTTAATGGCAACAAAATTATCACAACAGGTGGAGGAGGGGCTGTTTTAACCAATAATGAAGATTTAGCAAAAAAAGTAAAACATTTAACAACAACAGCAAAAAAACCACATCCTTGGGAATATGTTCACGATATGGTGGGTTATAACTATAGGATGCCAGCACTTAATGCATCTTTGGGACTTGCCCAAATCGAAAAATTAGATGAGTTTGTGGAGAAAAAAAGAATTCTGGCAGAAAAATATAAAGAATCGCTTAAGGATGTAGAAGAGATTGAGTTTTTTGTAGAGCCAGGGTATGCAAGAAGCAATTATTGGTTAAACGCTATAATTTTAAATAAAGAATATACTGATGCAAGAGATGAAATTTTAGAGGAAACGAATAAAAATGGAATTATGACAAGACCTGTCTGGAAATTAATGCATAAATTAGAGATGTTTAAAGATTGTCCGAGAATGGATTTAAGTGTAAGTGAAAGTTTAGAAAAAAGAATAATAAATATACCGAGTTCTGCACACCTTATAAAGGACTAATATGAACCTTTCTTTAATAAAACAATTAGATATAGCAAGGTTGATTGGGAGAAAACAGGATTTTTTTGATAGTGATGTCAATAAGTATGAGAAAGAAATTTCTGAAATAGTTAAAGAATCTTCATTTTTGGTTATTGGCGGGGCTGGAAGCATAGGACAGCAGGTTGTGAAAGAAATATTTAAGAGAAAACCAAAAAAACTACATATAGTTGACATTAATGAAAATGATTTGGTTGAATTAGTCAGAGATATAAGAAGTTCTTTAGGTTATATTAAAGGGGAATTTAAGACATATGTATTAGATGTTGGGGGCTTGGAATATGATGCATTTATTGAAAATAATGGTAGATATGATTATATTCTGAATCTTTCTGCATTAAAGCATGTGAGAAGTGAAAAAGACCCTTTTACTTTAATGAGGATGATTGATGTAAATATCTTAAATACAGAAAAAACACTTCAACAATCAATAAAAAAGGGAGTAAAAAAATATTTTTGTGTTTCAACAGATAAAGCAACAAAACCAGTTAATATGATGGGAGCGAGTAAAAGAATTATGGAATTGTATTTGATGAGAAGAAGTTTAGAAATTCCAGTTTCAACTGCAAGATTTGCAAATGTTATTTTTAGTAATGGGAGTTTGTTGTATGGGTTTATGCAGAGAATTCAAAAAAAACAACCACTTTCTGCGCCTATGGATGTAAAAAGATACTTTATTACTGAAAAAGAATCTGGCCAACTTTGTTTGATGAGTGCCTTATTTGGTGAAAACAGGGATATTTTTTTCCCAAAGTTAACAGATGAATTAAAATTAATCTCTTTTTATGAGTTGGCAATAAAATTTCTTGAGCAAATAGGGTATCAAACATATATTTGTGAAAGTGAAGAACAGGCGAGAAAAATGGTAGATGAACTTTCCCAAAAAGGGAAATGGCCCTGTTATTTTTTTCATTCAGATACAACAGGTGAAAAAGAGTTTGAGGAATTTTTTACTGCAGATGATATATTAAATCTTGATAGATTTAAGAATATCGGGATAATAAAAAATAAAGCAAACTTTGATTCTGCTAAACTTGATATGTTCCTAAGATGTCTTGAAGATATGAAGAAAAATAAAACCTGGACAAAGGAAGAAATTGTAAATCTTTTTTATCAAATATTGTCTGATTTTGAACATAAAGAAACAGGTAAATACTTAGATAACAAGATGTAATGGTATAGTGTTTGCATTGTTGTGAAGAGCACAGTCCACCACATGGGTTTTGATGATTGAATGCCTTGTCTCTACGAGACACCCCTAATCTCTTTTCTTTCCCCCTTTTATACTATCCCTTACCCACAATTTCCCCTTTCTTAAAGGGGGCAAGGGGGATTTAGGGTTTCTTCTCCCTTGACAAAGGGAGACACGAGAGGGAATTAAAATCTCCCCTAAACCCCTCTTTGCAAAAGAGGGGAGAAACAGGAAATTAGATGAAGGAGAGTAGGGAAAGAAGCGAATTTCAAAATTTACTTGACACTTATAGATGGTTTTGTTAATATAAGACATAATAAAATATATGATTATGGAAATTATGCGAAAGAAAATTGTGTTTATTTTTTCTTTATTGGTTTTGTCCGCGTGCTTTTGTTTTGCCGAGAATATCGCCACGCGAGACCTTCCTGATTGCTATGTTTCCGGTGCAACATTTAATGTTGTTGTTTATGTTGTTACTGATACTGTTAATTTTCCATCAACTGGGATCGTTGTAACTGAGATCCTT
>MWBV01000031.1 GCA_002069705.1 Candidatus Diapherotrites archaeon ADurb.Bin253
GAATTTAAAAGCCAAACTTTATAATTTTCTAATGTTTCTTCAATAAATTCAAAATTATTGAAAAAGTATTTCTGATTTTCTTTTATTTGTTTAATCAAAAGATTTATACCATAGCTGTCATTTGAAAAATAATTTGAACCTCTTTTATGATGGTTGAATATTACATAGGTTAACAGAGAAAGTTTATCTTCACCCAATTTGTCAACTAACTTTAGAAACAAAGGTGATAAACAATTATGTGGTAGTACATCATCTTTCTTATTCTCAGTTAATTTCTTTTGAAACAATGTGTTTATTTTTCCAACATCATGAAACAAAATGGCTAATTTTAATAACAACATCTCATCAGTAGTTTTTATAACATCTGAATATTTTGACACAAAGTTATCTAACTCATAAAGCAAATCTTTAACATGATCTTCTATACTGGTACTTGTTTTATAAGTTTTATCATACTTAGCTAAATATTGATTTAACTGAAATTTTTTAAATATTTGATTTTTTAGATTTTCAAAATTTAAGGAATCCATGATACTAAATATTTCCCATCTGAACATTTTATTTCATCCAGAGAACTATAAACAGAAGAATATATTAATTGAACAGTTTTATATCCAATTATATTTAATTTCTCATCTACTTCACTATCTATAAACATACTAAAAAGTTGACCTTTAAAATCTTTACCCTGCTCCCATTTTTTATATATGAAATAATTTTGATCAATATGTTTGTAATCGTTATCTGAAACCATGACTTCTTCTAAAGAAAAATCTATAATTAAATCCTCAACCCGTCCTAATCGTAAAATTCCTGCATAGTTATCTAATCCTTCTTTTATTTCCTTATCATATACTGAATCAATATGAATTATCCATGTTGAACTATGCAATTTTTGAATTGGTATAATGTTTGTTTTTAATCCTTTTTCATTTTCAAGAGTTAGTCTTTCCTTTTCTAAGGAAGTACTTCCATATATTCCTTGAATTGACAGTCTTGTGTTTTGATAATTTATGCTTTTATAGTTAGTTACTTTTCTCAAGAAGCCATAGATAGTAGACGGTGGGGGAAGTAAATAAGTCAAATAAGGATTACCAATAGTGGCGATACGGAAATGTGCTGTTTCTTGATAAACAATTAATCTCAGCAATTTGGACCTCCTCCATCAATTAATTTGGGAAAACAGCTTCAATTATTTCCTTTATTTTTTCTCCGTAATTCTCATGAGTAGCTATAATAATATTTTTCCCATCTTTTTTTGCATAACCTTGAATATCTTGTTCTTCGATTTTTTCTTTCCTAATTAACTTATCTTTGATAAACAATAAATATTTTGGAGTGGCATATGTTAACGAGAAAAATGCAAGATGAGGACATAAGTTTCTTTCACTCCCTTCTATTTTCCTGCCAAGCTCGCCCATTGCTTCCAGTAATTGTTGAAGCCTTCTTCTTTTTTCATCTTTGGTAAGAGTAATAGTTACTATTTTTTTATTCTTAACTTCAATTGATTTTACTCTTTTTACTAATGTTTTTATTTTGTCGTTATCTATTTGTTTACTTAATCCTAAGGCAGTATAGATCTTTTCTATTTTTTGTTCAATATTATCGTCTTTTTCAAGATTAGCTGGTATATTAAGTTCTTGAACTCCAATTCTATCTACTTCTATACCAAATGGCAAGAGATATAGACCATAAAAATTCTCACGGTTTATAATGTTAGCTTCATTCTCTCCATAAAGTTTGGCTATGCCCATATTAGTCATAAATTCCATATCACCAGCATAACTATTGATTGATATTCCATTATCTAAATAAAGAACTGTATCTCTTTGATACATAGGCTTTGCAATCATTGTTCCACCAAAATCAAATTCTTCACTATCAATCACGGTACCTGTTCTTTGCACAACGCCACCTTCTTTAGTAACTAAAGGCAAAGACCATCCAAAATTATTTTGTAAACTGTTCCATAAGGCTCTTTTATACGATTGTGGTGAAAAATAAACCTTAACACCATGAGGCGTAGTTATTTTTTTTACCGTTGCAATATTTCCAATTCCATCCCCCCTGTTTACAACTCCTGTTTCAATTAAAAAAACTCCTGTTAGTTTCATAATATTACTCCTTGATATTTTATAATCTACATCTGTTCTTTTTGATTATCTTTCCTATCACTGTTTTCAGTAGATTGTGATGCTAGTAGTGCTAATGCAATTGTTGTTGTAACTTCGCCAAAGTTTTCTTTATTGATTATTCTTATTGTGCCTATATCAATAGTTAATCCTAAACTAATAATTACTCTTGATAACAATTCTTGAAACTGTTGTAGTGATCCTTTAGATGCATTTAAAAAAGAGTTTGAAAGTGAAATAATTTTGTTGTCGAAAGTGTTCCAGTTAATAGGTTTAGTTTTGTTATCAGTAAGGCACATATATAGTCTCTGCCTTATCCTTTGTCCTATTTCTTGAAATTTATTAAATTCATCAGCCATATAGCCCTCCAATTTAAAATGTATATTCAAAAGATTGAGAAATAACCATGGCGTAAAATTTATGACAGGTGGTTTCTCAGTTTTATTTTGTTTAAAAGTCTCAGACATTATACAATATCTTGAATATTTCTGAACAAGATATATAATTTTTTGATTCTGTGAAATATTTTTCATGAGTTCTTTTGAAAAGTCAACTCTAGCATATTTATCCTTTTCTTTGACATAACCAAATAATTTACTAATATTATTTTCATTAAACAATAAATCAAGTTGATCTTCTATCTTTATCAAATTATAGATTGTACTTTCTGATAGTATAAACATTTCCATCAATGGATCTTTAGGATCTAATCGAAAACTCAAAACCTGAATCTCTTTAACAGAGGCTTCCTTTTTCAGGATCTCTTTTTCATATTCAATCAAAGGTTTAATAATTTTACAAAAACTAACATTAGCGCTATCGTTAAAATGTGATGTTAAAGTAACATTCATTTTTTCCATATCTTCTAAGTTTGGAGTATAAAAAACTATAGCATCCAATTTATTCCCTAAAAAAGTAAAGGCTTGAGTTATAGCTAAATTAGAAACCAAACATGCAGGACAAACGTATAAAGTAGGTTTGCAAAACCAGAACGCATTGTGTTGAGATGGTGCAAAGAAAAACACATCTCTCGTTAATCTTTTTCCCATTCTCTTGTTACAAAAGGAACATTTAGAATCTTTAACAATATTATCATTTAATTTATCTTTTGCTTTTCTTAAAGTTCCTTCCCCTTTTATTTTCATATCAGCTTGAAAATTGAGTAGAATGTTATTTAATAAGTTAACACTTTTTTGCCATATTAAATCTTTGATATAACTTATTTTTATTTTGCTCTTTGTATCATCATCCAAAATATTAAACAGTGCGTCAGATATGTTTTCTATAAGCGTGGATAAACCATTGTTTTTATAGTTTTCTTTTAAGTCATATTCACAAGATATGTTTTCTATTTTTCTTAGTTCCTCAATCTTTTTTCTAGTATCTTTATCATTCTTCTTATTCTTTTCACTCAAATCTTTTAATAGCTTTTCCCAAAAATAGTTTATACCATTGTCAAGTATAAGCTTTGCAATTATATCTTCAAGGAGTGTGTTGGCGTCTCTTTGTAAAGTAATATAAAATTTTTTGTCACTTTCATATTCTATTCCAAAAAAATCTAACACTCTTTTTAAACCAAGTATACCAAGATCATATTGAAAGTTTCCTGTTAGTGTAAAAGTAATTTTTTCTTTATTCATCCCACTACCCCTGCGTTGTATAGCCAGTTTGATGGATAAAGTATCATTTCATCATTATTAATCAACACCCAGATGCCTCCTTACCATATCTCGCACCTTTTTAGCTATTTCGTATGATTTAATGGCTTCTTTTTTCCTGGCTGTTATGCCAGGATACCTTACTTCTACTGCATAGCTTGTTAACCATAGTAATCCATCTGCTAATTGTTCAAGCTCTGGAATATATTCTTTGCATAAATCCATTAAGTTCTCTAAATCATGGGTTTTTGGAAAATATATTTCATTTTCCTGAAGAACAGCTTTTATGTATTTTTCTACAGCCTGCTGTGAGTGAAAACATATTGCACTACATACCGGTTTATCCAATTCAATCTCTCTGCTGGTTACTATATAATCTTCTTCAGCCTTTTTTATCCATTGTTTTGTTATTTCTTTCACAATTGTTTCCCTTTCTCAATAATATCCCGTATAAAAAAATTGTTTTTCTTTAGTTCTTCTTTAATAGAATCAGGGGTTCTTACAATAAGGTCTATGGGAGGCTTTTCTTTTATCTTTTCTCGTAATTTCAGGCGTATAATAGCTGCTTGCTCTGGAAATGGTAAATTGGTTTCCATAATAACACATATATCCACATCGCTATCCTTATGCGGCTGCCCATAGGCATGTGAACCAAAAAGAATTATCTTTTGTACACTGAATTCTTTTTTTATTACATTTGCCAATTCATCAATGGTCATCATCCCACCACCTCCAGCATGCCAAATCCCTGGCTCCTTCGTGCTCCCAGCCCTATATCGTATATAAGTTGCA
>MWBV01000032.1 GCA_002069705.1 Candidatus Diapherotrites archaeon ADurb.Bin253
TGTATCAGAAGAATCCAAAGCACCAACTTTAGTTTTAAACATCAAACTAAATTCACCCCTAATATCAAATTCTCCGCCACACTTACAATTAACCTTTCCAACTTCACTCTTATCTATTTTAGTTGCGGTCTTGCATTTTTTACATACAACTGCAACATCATTGAAGTTAGCAATATGCCCTGAAGCTTTCCATGTCTTAGGGTGAGAAATTATGCTTGCTTCCATTCCAACCATATTATCTCTTTTATTTACAAAAAAATTCCACCAATCTCTTTTAATATTATTAAACAATTCAACGCCTAAAGGCCCGTAGTCCCAAAAACCAGAATACCCTCCGTAAATATCACTTGACCTGAAAACAAATCCTTTCTCCTTGCAAAATTTTGCAAGCTCATCTATTGAAATCTTTTTTTGAATAAGATTATTCTCCATCTTAATATTTGATTTATCTTCCATTTTAATCTCTTGATTATTTGAATCCATATTTTTAATTATTTCTGCATACTTTTTATCTGCTTCTTCTTTATTGCTGCCTAAATATGCAATATGCTGGCTTGTAACTTTATTTCCTTTTCTTACACTTTTCCTTAAATAAAAATATTCTTTACCATTAATCTTTTGTTTAACAACATAAGCCATCTAAAATTAACAACTACAAAACACTTTATAAGTTTTATTAATAACTACTAAAAAATCCAATAATCAAGCACGGGGTGGGAATCGAACCCACGAAAATTCGCTCTGCAGGCGAACGCAGTACCATTGTGCCACCCGTGCAAACAGTGCCCGAGACAGGATTTGAACCTGCGACCTACTACTTAGAAGGCAGTCGCTCTATCCAGACTGAGCTACCCGGGCAGGATAACTTAGCTACTAATAATCCATTCATCCAACTATTTAAAAGGTTTTGTTTTAAAGACAAACATAAAAAATCAAATCTCAAAAGAACTAAAATCTTCTGCAATAACAACATTCTTGAACTCTTTTTTTGCATCCTCAAAAAGTTCATTAAGTTTATTATCATATCTTTGAGAAATATGAGTTAAAACCAACTTTTTAACTTTAGCAGATTTAGCTATCTTCCCATCCTGACTTGCAGTCAAATGCATATGCTCTTTAGCTTCTTTAGAATTTTTTGAACTAAAACTTGCGTCACAAATCAACAAATTAGCATCTTTTACAAATTTCACAATTTTATTATTAAAGGCAGTATCTAAAACAAAAGAAATTTTCTTTCCTTCTTCAATATAAATCAAATCCTTTGCCTTATACTTTTTACCCTCATAAACAATATCTTTTCCTTGTTTAAGATTTTTTAATAACGGCCCTTCAGGAATTTTATATTTTTTTAGTTTAGATTTGTCTATCCTATGTTTAGATTTAAGCACAAAATTATATGCATTTGTAGGTATTCCATGTTGCATACTCTCAGCTTCTAAATAAAATTCTTCATTCTCATAAAACTTGCCTATAACTTCTTCCACCTTTATTTTAAATCCATTTTTTAAATGCTTTAAATCAATGAAATCTTCTATTATTTTTTTAGTTCCCTTAGGACAATATATTTTCAAATGCTTATTATATCCACTAAAATTAAGTGTAGAAATTAAACCAGGTAAACCAAAAGTATGGTCTCCATGAATATGAGTTATTAAAATAGCAGTTAATTTACAAGGATTCAATTGAGCCTTTCTAAACTGTCTCTGAGTTCCTTCTCCACAATCTATAAGTATATTTTCATCTTTGTATGTTAGTAATATTGAGGTATGATTTCTTTTTGCACTCGGTATCTGTGCAGATGTTCCTAAAAAAATTACTTTTATCTTTGATGCCATCAACATATATATAAAAAACACTTTAAATAATTATCAATCTAACAAAAAAAGCTCACGCTAAATTTAATACGCCGAGAAAACGCCCAGCGAAAAATAAATCAACGCTTAATTTGAAGTTAAAGGTTTAATCCTTTTTTAGTGCAGTTGAAGCAGGAGAAATATAGATGATTGTATCTCCTCTAAGGAAAGTCAATCCCAAACTCTTCTTAACTTCTCCATCTTGCATTTCTTTCACATTATCTAAAACTAGATTAATGTGGATATCAAAGGCCAATAAAGTGCCTACAAAACACTTTTCACCTTTCAAATGTACTAAAACTTCTTTACCTTTAGATGTATTCAATAAATCCAAAGGTCTTTCAATTCCATTAGCCATAATCAAAATATAATAAAATCGTTTTTAAACTTTTCTTATATTTTTAACAATAAATTTTCATAAAAAGATTTATAAATAAAAAATCAACCTATCATAGTATGAAACTCGGAAGAAAAATCACTGGTGGAAGATATATAAAAAGTATGAAAAAGAAAAAACATTCTTTACCAGGACAGAAAAAAACAGTAAAGTTAGCTGCAGATGAAAAAAGAAAAAACAAAAGAACAAGAGGTGGAAATAGAAAAAATTATCTCTTAAAGGGAAAATTTGTAAATATTCAAGAAAAAGGTAAAAAATCAAAAAAAGCAGAAATAAAAAATGTTCTTGAAACTCCTTCAAATAAATTCTTAGCTAGACAAAATATTCTCACAAAGGGAACAATAGTTCAAACAGATTTAGGAAAAGTAAAAATAACAAATCGTCCTTCTCAAGAAGCTATGATTAATGGTATTCTAATTGAATAAAACTCTACATCTTAATAAGAAACACTTAAAAACCCAAATAGAATCTCCTTATAAAATATACGAAAGCTTTATAAATAGAAAAACTTTATAAACCCTATTATTAAACCTGGAAAATAGTAAAAGATTATGGCTGGAATAAGAAAGTGTCCTGAATGCGAAAGCATCAACCTAACATATGATTCTCATCTTGGAGAAATAATTTGTAATGATTGTGGATTAGTTGTTGAAGAGAAAATGGTAGATACTGGAATAGATCTATCAGGTAAATTTGACAAAAGCGAAAAGAAAGGAAGAGGTGGAGCACCTATCTCCATACAAAAATTTGATAAAGGACTTACAACAAATGTAGGAGAAATATCTGATATATACAGACTTGAACCAAAACAAACCAGAAAATTCTTAAGATTAAAAAAATGGCAGGAAAGGGTCTCAACTTCAATTGAAAGAAATTTAAGACTTGCTATGGCTGAATTAAGAGTTATTGCATCTTACTTAAATCTTCCAAATGTTGTAAGAGATGAAGCTGCAAGAATTTATAACTATGTTCTTCAAAGAGGATTAGTAAGAGGACGTTCAATGGAATCTGTAATTGCAGCTTGTCTTTATGCTGCATGTCGTTCTTATAATATTCCAAGAACACTTGATGAAATGGCAACAGCTTCAGATGTTGAAAGAAAAGAAATAGGAAGAACCTATAGATTTATTATAAGAAAACTTGGAATCAAGGTTAATCAATCCTCTCCAAAAGACTATGTTTCAAGATTCTCTTCTGTACTTAAACTAAGTCCTAAAACACAAAATGATGCTCTTAAAGTTCTTAAACAAGCAGAAGAAGTTGAATTGACATCAGGAAGAGGTCCTGCTGGAATTGCAGCTGCAGCACTTTACGTTGCTGCTTTAATGAATGATGAAAAGAAAACACAAAGAGAAGTTGCAGACATTGCAGGAATAACTGAAGTTACAATAAGAAATAGATATAAAGAATTAATTGAAAAACTCAAACTTGAGGATAAAATAAAACAAAAAGAAGCTGATTCTAAAAAGAAAAAAACAACAGGGTAAATTAATCAAACAACTATTTATTTACTAGCCCCTACAATTATCTAAACCTTTTTATATAATCAATTTCTAATTTTTCAATGCGGGGGTGCCGGAGCGGTCAAACGGGCGAGATTTAGGCTCTCGTAGCTTATGCTTACCTAGGTTCGAATCCTAGCCCTCGCACTTGTAATTAATAAAAAATTAGGTAAAAAATAAGAGTTAAAAATTAGATTGGAACAGGATTCCAAACTCTATATATTGGATGTCTATCAACTCTTAAATCATATTGTGTATATTGATAAATTTTACATCTTGGAGCATACCAATACAAATCCTTTTCAGTACAAACAGTTCCAACTCTATCTTTTTGATTCTTAATAAGGGTCTTACCATTCCAATCTGAAACATTTGCTATAATATATTCATTTCCTTTAACCCAATTAATAAATACAACAGAATGAGGACTATCCTCGTTATAAACTATATCTATTCTGTCTCCAGGAACAAGACTTTTCAAAAGATCAGAATAAGTTAAAGTATCGCTTGAATAAGTACAACTATCTGCAGTTACCCAAATAATCCTGCCCGCATTATCTTTTTGAGAACCAATTCCAACTTTTGCTATGGTTCCATCTCTCAAAAATATAGAATATTCTGTTCCTTTCTTAGTCGAATAAATACATCTAGATAAACCTGCAGAAGCATGTTGATAAATATAATTAGCCGCAACTCCACAATTATTATTGTATACCTCTGGAACAATAGTTCCATCCAATTCTTGAGCAGATGTCAAGACCTTCTGTCTTATTGGGCTTAAAGTCGAAGG
>MWBV01000033.1 GCA_002069705.1 Candidatus Diapherotrites archaeon ADurb.Bin253
AACAAATTCTCCTTCTCCAGAATTTCTTTTAACTGTTACATCTAAATTATTGTCATTAGTTTTTTTAACTTGTGAAATTTTCAAATCAAGATTTGAATCATCATAAGTATTTTGATTCTCTTTTCCTCCTCGTAAAATTATCCAGATTACTAATGCTAATACTATAATTAAAGAACAAATTAGTAAACCAATAGCAAGTCTTGATAATTCCCCTTTTTTTTGCATAATATATACACTAATTTTGTATTTAAAAACATTTATTAATTTAGATTTTCTATTTTTATACATGAAAGAAGTGATTTCAAGTGTATTAATGCCATTAATAAAAAAAGAAGGTTTTTCTATGAAAAAAGAAGAAATAGAAAAATTAATTGAAATCCCTCCATCAATTGATATGGGAGATTATGCTTTTCCATGTTTTTATTTAGCTTCTAAATTAAAATCTCCTCCAAGCGAGATAGCACTCAGTATACGTGCAAGTATAAAAAAAATACCTGAAGGATTTAAGGAAGTTCAAACCCAAGGCCCTTATTTAAATTTCTTTTTGGATAGAAAAAAAGTAGCATTAAATCTTTTAAATGAAATACTCTCATCAAAAGGTTCTTATGGAAAATTTGATTCTGACTATAAGGGAAAAACAACAATGATTGAGTTTCCTTCACCAAATACCAATAAACCACTTCATCTAGGGCATTTAAGGAACATGACTATAGGAGAGAGTGTTTCAAGAATTTCAGAGTTTGCAGGAGAAAAAGTTATCAGAGCTAATCTAAACAATGATAGAGGAATTCATATATGTAAATCAATGGCGGCGTATAAATTTTACGGAAAAAAAAGAAAACCTAATTTAAAAAAACAAAAATCAGACCATTTTGTTGGAGATTTTTATGTTATGTTTAATAAAAAATATAAACAAAACACAAAACTTGAATTAGAATCTCATAGATTATTGCAAAAGTGGGAAGAACAAGATAAAAGTGTTTTAGCACTCTGGAGAAAAATGAATAAATGGGCATTAGATGGATTTAAAGAAACTTACAAGAAATTCCAGATAAAGCACGATGTTGAATTCTTTGAAAGTGAAATATATAGAAGTGGAAAAGAAATTGTGATGAAAGGGGTTCAAGATGGTATTTTCATAAAAAGAGAAGATGGTTCAGTTATGGTAGATTTAAAAAAAGAAGGATTTGGAGAGAAAATTCTCCTAAGAGGAGATGGAACTTCAATTTACATGACTCAAGATTTATATCTTGCAAAACTAAAACAAAAAGCATACAAAATAGACAAATCAATTTATGTTGTAGGAAACGAGCAAAATTATCATTTCCAGGTTTTATTTACACTCTTAAAAAAATTAGGTTTTAACACAGACGAACTAAAGCATCTTTCTTATGGAATGGTTAATTTACCTGAAGGAAGAATGAAATCCAGAGAAGGAACAATAGTTGATGCAGATGATTTAATAAAAGAGGTTCAGAATCTTGTAAAAAAAGAACTTAAATCAAGAGATAAACTTTCAAAAAAACAACTTGAAGATAAAAGTTTAAACATTGCATTGGCTGCAATAAAATATATTCTTTTAAGAGTTGATACTAAAAAAGATATGGTTTTTAATCCAAAAGAATCAATTGACTTTGAAGGGGAAACAGGACCTTATTTATTATACAGCTATGCAAGAGCATGCAGTATTCTTTCTAAATTAAAAAATAAAACAAGTGATTCTGAAAAAGATTTAAAAGAGTTAGATTACAAAGAAGCAGAACTTGTAAAAAAGCTTGAAGATTTCAAAGAGATAGCCAAAAAATCTTTCATTGAACTTAATCCCTCTATTATTGCAAATTATTCTTACCAGTTATCTAAGATATTCAATGAATTTTATCACGCTTGTCCTGTTATAGGTTCAGAAAAACAATATTTCAGAGTTGCTTTAGTGGCTTCTTTTAAAGAGGTCTTAGGAAAATCTTTAACACTTATGGGAATAGAACCAATGGAGAAGATGTAAATTATTTACAATGACAAAAAGAAATTTTTTCACAAAATTCATGAATTTTATTGGATGGTTAACAGGGGTTGTTGTATCTCTTGCTGTAGGGTTTGGAATGGTTGATGGAGTTTTATCAATAAAATTTATTCCAGACATTGTAATGAAAATATTTGGTTGGATTGTAATTGTAACAACTTTAATTGGGGTTTTTATAGGAATAATGAAACTATTCTCTAAATCAAATTAATCTTATTCTTTAGAATAATTCAATACACAGATTCCATCTACACAAGCATATTCAGGATAACAATCTCCATAATCAAAACAAGGAGAACATCCTGGAATTGAAATATGGCTACATTTACCCTCACTGCAAATATCTTCAGTACACGGATTATCATCATGACAATCAGATTTAACTGAACAAGCTTTACATCCTTCTATTAAATTATTAACACATGCTTTTTTAATACATTCATCTGTAGTACATACATTTCCATCATCGCAATCAAGACTAGAATTACAGGAA
This sequence comes from Candidatus Diapherotrites archaeon ADurb.Bin253, assembly GCA_002069705.1. Lineage (GTDB taxonomy): Archaea > Nanobdellota > Nanobdellia > Pacearchaeales > GW2011-AR1 > MWBV01. The sequence goes on from MWBV01000033.1 coordinate 2,514, forward strand.
GTGCAATTTTCTAAAGCAGTATGTACACATTTTCTTTCTAAACATAAATCTTTAGTACAGGAATCATTGTCATCACATTCCAAATCATATTTGCAAAATTCACATCCTGGGATTAGAGGGTAAGAACATATTCCATTAGAGCAAGAACCTACAGTACAAGGATTGTCATCTTTACAATCAGAGGCATAAGTACAATTAATTACTTTTTCTCTTGAATATCCTGTTTCATCCTTTGGAGGACTGAATACTGTTCCATTAAAAACAACTTTATAAGTGTCTTGTAAACCTCCTCTTTCAATTTCAAGAGATTTGCTCATTACTAAAGAGTATACTTTTATTTTTTTTATTCTTGAAGTATTATCAACATAGGTTGAAAAAATATATTTGTTTTTTTCAAGCTCTTCAATAGACGCATCTTCAATTAAAATTTCATTTTCCTCACTATCATAAAAAATTATTCTAGCTCCAATTAAATCTTTATCATAAGTGTTTTTCTTTAAGCTTATGTTAACATCTTCATAATTTATAATTTTTACAGAGGATATTTTTAAATCATCATTTATTCTTTTAGGAGAACCAGCATCAGAACCTGATTTAACTATAAAATGAATTATGAATCCTAAAACAAACAAACTCAAAGTTATAACAATCATAATCCACATACTCTTCATACTTTTAGACATTCCTTTATTATCCATCTTTTTATAAATAAATCCAAAATTTAAGGACAAGCATCACCAGCAGTTCCATCCCAACCAGCCATCCTTGCTAACATCCACCAGAATGCTTTACCTTTATTATAACAATTAAAGCAGTGTGAATGAGAACAACTTCCACAACTTGGGCATTCATGACTTGCACACCATGTACTACACCATGAACATGCGCCATTATCATTAGGATAAAAAGTTCCATCAGGATCATAACTTTCAATATCTGCAAAATCAAATAAAACCTTTTCGTTATTTTCAACATAATCTCTTATTTGATTATTTGCAGCTAAATCAGCTTGACCATCCTCTCTATGTCCAGTCATATAAATAAATGTAACTTCAGGATATTCACTTTCAAGATCTTCCATATTATCAAAATAATGAGTTTGAAGATTAACATCATTTACTTGTCCGCACCAAGACCACATGATTGTGTTTACATCTGAATGATCTGCTGTTCCTGCTCCAGGATCATTTCCATTTAGATAATATCTTGTTTCATCATCCCATCCCCCATATCCAACATCATGATCAAGCCACCCTTCTCCATACCCGGCTCCTTCTTCATAATCAAGTGCTCCTCCTGTTCCTCCATTATTAAAACTATACAAATTTCCATGTTCTGCTTTAACCATTGTAAGTCCAGTAGTTATTTGACTTCCATGAGAAGTATGTCCATACCCAATTACAAATTGCTGCTTTGCTTTTTCAATCCAACATGAAGGGATTATATCAAAATCAGCTACAACAGTATGGTCTGCGATTATTGCTCCAGTTAAAGGAGGATTAACAGGATTATTAACACAAGCTCCAGAAATACAAGTTTGTGTTTCATTACAATCATATCTTATTCCTTCTCTCTGTCCACAACTATTCCACCAATAAACATCTCCTTCACTACAATTAGATGTTGCATGAGGTGTACAATCTACACAAGCTCCACCAGAACATGTTTGATTTGCTAAACAATCCTGCTTTATTCCTTCTCTCTGTCCACAACTATTCCACCAATAAACATCTCCTTCACTACAATTAGATGTTGCATGAGGAGTACATTCACTGCAATTTCCAGAATTACAATAATATCCTGAATCACAAGTTCCACAATTTATACTTTTACTACAAATAGTTTGATTTCCACAAGTATAACCTAAAGAAGCACAAGTATCATTACAACTTGAACTTCCACCAGAACTTCCACCACTACTTCCTCCACTTGAACTTCCACCACCAGAACTCCTATCACTAGAACCTCCAGAAGATGTT
>MWBV01000034.1 GCA_002069705.1 Candidatus Diapherotrites archaeon ADurb.Bin253
TAACACAAAGACTCACTGCTGTTGGAGGTGATTTGGGTATAAGAGTCTTGGATCATGTTATTGTAGGAAGAGGGGAGTGGTGGAGTTGGATGGAGAGAAAGAAGGGAAAAGATTAATTATGTTTTTCGGCCCAATCTTTAGCAATTAATTCTGCTTGCTTTAATACCAATTCTGTAGCATGTTCCTGGCCAACAGGAGGATAACCATGTTTTTTTAATAGTTTTTTGACCCCTAATCTTAATTCTGCCTTAACACTTTCTCTTACAGTCCAATCAATTCTTACATTACTTCTAATTAATTTAACCAATTCTAGCGCAAGTAGCCTTAACTTATCATTACCTAGAACTTCTATGGCATCTTTACAGTCTGCTAGTGCATCATAAAATGCAGTTTCTGTATCCCCTAGTCCTAATTTCTTTCCTTTTTCTCTTTCTTCTTTGAATTTTTTAGCTAATTCAATTAGTTCTTCTATTGCTTGTGCAGCTTCTATATTTTTATTGGTGTATCTTTTAATTGTTTTATCTAACATTTCCATAAATGATTTTCCAAAAACAATATTTTTTTTCATAATGATTTTGATTTCATCGTTAAGTAATTTTTTTAATGCTTCAAATGCTAAATTTTTTTGTTTCATTCCTTGGACTTCTATTAAAAATTTATCTGAGAAAACAGAAATGTCTGGTTTCATTATTCCTGCTGCCTCAAATAAATCGACAATTCTATCGGAAATTATTGATTTAGAAAGAATTTGTTTTATTGCAGAATCTAATTCTTCTTTATATTGGCCTTCTATTGTAGTGTTTTTAACAATCGCAGATTTGATAGCTTGGAAGAATCCAACTTCTTCTTTTATATCCATTGCTCTTTTATCTGGTACTGATAAAGCGAATGCTCTTAATAGTGCAGTCGTTTCTTTGATAAATCTTTTCTTTAAATCTTCTTTTCCTTTTAATATATGGTCTATTGCTTGAGGAATAATAGAAATCCTTTCTTTGGCTTTTAATTCAAAGAATTTTTTATAATTAAACCCGTAAAACATATCTTTTACTATTTCATATTGTTCAAGCATTTTCTTTATTGCTTCTTCTTGATCAACTACTGGTTTTCCTTTTCCACCACTTTCGGTATAAGAAATAATTGCTTCTTTAAGATCAACCCCTATTCCAATATAGTCTACAATTAAACCTGCTTCTTTATCTTTGTATTTTCTGTTTGCTCTTGCAATAGCTTGCATTAAACCATGGCCTTTCATTGGTTTATCGATATACATGGTATGTAAACTGGGTATATCAAATCCAGTTAACCACATATCTCTTACAATTACTATTTTTAACGGATCTTCTGGTTTTTTGAACCTCTCTCCTATATTATAACGTTTTTGTTTATTTCTTATGTGTTCTTGCCATTCTTTCGGGTCTGAGGAAGAACCAGTCATAATAATTTTTATTTCTCCCTTTGTATCTTCAGAATCATGCCATTTTGGTTTTAATTTGATTATTTCGTTATATAATTCAACACAAATTCTTCTACTCATTGCAACAATCATTGCTTTTCCTTTCAATACTGCATTTCTTTCTTCAAAGTGTTTGACAATATCTTTTGCAATTCTTTTTATTCTCTTGGAGCTACCAACAACTGCTTCAAGTCTTGCCCATTTACTTTTTAATTTATTTTTAACTTCTTCATCTTCACTTATACTTTCTACTTCAGGATCAATCTTTAGTCTTTCTTCTGGTTTTATCTCCAATTTAGCAAGTCTATTTTCATATAGAAGTTTAACTGTTGCACCATCTTCAACTGCTTTTTTTACATCGTACACATCAACATAGTTTCCAAAAACAGCAGGAGTACTTCTATCTTCTTTTTCTATAGGAGTACCTGTAAATCCAATAAACGAAGCATTTGGGAGCGCATCTCTTAGATATTTTGCATATCCATATCTTATTAGGGCTTTATCTTTTTCTTTTGATTCAACAATGTGAGCTTCAAAGCCATATTGAGTTCTATGAGCTTCGTCAGCTATAACAATTATATTCTTTCTATTTGACAGTGTAGGATATTTTTCATCTTCTTTTTCAGGGAAGAATTTTTGTATTGTAGTAAAGACAATTCCTCCTGAAGCTTTGTTTAGCAATTTTTTTATTTCATTTCTTGATTCTGCCTTTTCTGGGGTTTGTCTGAGTAATTCTTTACATCTACTAAATGTACCAAATAATTGATCATCTAAATCATTCCTATCTGTTAAAATAACTATTGTCGGATTTTCTAATTCTTTAGATAAGGCTAATTTTCCAGAATAAAATACCATAGAGAGACTTTTACCTGATCCTTGAGTATGCCAAACGATTCCAGCTTTTTTATCTCCTTTAGGTTGATTTTTTACTGAAGTCAATCCATACTTTTCTGGTTCTTCTTTTATAACCATTGAAGAAGCTCTTATTGTAGATAAAATTGCTTTGTTTACTGCATCATATTGATGGTATGCCGCTAATTTTTTGTTTATCTCTTTTTTCTCTTCTTCAAAAACAATAAAATGTCTAATTATATCTAAGAAGGTTGATTTTTCAAACATTCCTCTTAACAATATTTCTAATTCAAATGTTTCTTTTTTTGACTCTTCTCCTTGGATCGTTTTCCAAGGCATAAATTTCTCTTTATTAGAAGTCAAAGTCCCCGCTCTTGCTAGATGTCCATCACTAATAACTAAAATTTCATTATACTTGAATAAAGAAGGTATTTGTTCTTTGTAAGTTTGTAATTGATTAAAAGCATCTGTAATTGTTGCATTTTTATCAGCAATATTTTTTAATTCAATAACCACTAATGGAAGCCCATTTACAAAGATGATTATATCTAGTCTTTTGTTTATATTCTTTTCAATAACTGTAAATTGATTTACTGCTAAGAATTCATTTTTCTTAGAGTTTTCAAAATCAATGAAATAAATATTGTCTGATTTTAGTTTTCCGTCTTTTCTATATTCAACAGGAACACCTTCAATTAGGTATTTATGAAATGTTTTGTTTTCTAAAACATGTTTTGCACTAGAAATTCTTAATATTTTTTTAATTGATTCTTCTCTTGCTTCTTTAGGTATGTCTGGATTAATTCTTTGAATCGCATCTTCTAATTTATCAACCAGTACAACCTGTGAATAATTTTTTCTTAGAGGATTTTTTCCATCAGGAGCAATATTTGGTCCAAAAGAATAATCATAACCTAAGCCTTTTTGCAAAATATCAAGTGCAGCCTGTTCTACATGATCTTCTGTGATTGCAGATTTCATTCTTCAATAACCTTTGTTACAATTAAAATTTGGTAAAATAAGTATAAAATTGTTACTATTAGAGGAATTTGAAAGGGGGCTAATATCCATGAATAATATTTATTCATTTCAGGGGTATTGTTTACATCTGGAGCTAACTTTTTATTATCTTCAATATGTTGTTTTACTATATATGCTCCCGCTTCTGCTATAAGAGTTATTATTATCAAAATTACAATTATTTTTAGTTTACTCATTGGGGATGTCAAATAATTTAATTGTTAATGTAAAATTTTTTCCAGAATCATTTTTATTTTTCATTGTAAATCTTAACCTCTCTTCGTCTTCTACTTTCACATAATTTGAATGCTCTTTAATTATATCTGATATTTGTTCCAAAACCTTAGAAGAATCTTTATTTTTATTAAATAAAATAATTGCAGTTTTTGTATCTCTCCAAGAAACATAATTAAGTAACTGATCAATTGCTTCTTTAAATCCTTCTTTTCCTGTCCAAAACTTACACTCTGCAATAAAAAGATTCTTTCCTTCGTGTCGAATTAAGATATCTGTTTTACCTTCAAGATTAAAAACTTCTCCCATAGCTTCCCCTTCATACTGAGCATTTAATTGAACTAAAAAATGAATTCTCAAGTTCTCTTCCTTCATATTAATAAATGCAGAGGGGCTTCTTTCCATAACCTGGGCCATGTTATTAATTATTCTTAAGATATTTTCATAATCTTTTTCAGAGATTATTGGATCAGGTAAATTTGATTTTGGAATTGCTTTTGGTCTCTCGACTAAAACTTTTTTTTTGATTTCTGGAACAATATATGTCCTTGGAGCATCATCTCTTTCTTTAAGTGGAAATCCTACAGATAATAAAAGATTATTCTCCTTCATAAATTTTTGTTTTCTTGTATCAAAAACATCCTTAATAAAAATTCTTAATTCAGAATTGAATTTTTGAAGATCATCATCAAGATTTTTTAGATTATGAGTTAAAGTGTTTAATTTTTTATCAGTTTCACGTTTCATATTATCCGGGGCATCAGAAAAGGGGAACCTTATTTTTATCATTCCTTCCTGGATTGAAATTGGGTAGTAATCATTTATTGAATTACTTGGTCTACATTCAAATAAATTTTGATTTCCTTCAAAAGGTACTTCAATTACACAATAATTTTTTGCATCACAAAGGTTCTTC
>MWBV01000035.1 GCA_002069705.1 Candidatus Diapherotrites archaeon ADurb.Bin253
CCTCCTGAAGGAGTTGAATATGTTAAATCTGAATTTGTTGGAATAAATGATAGGAGTTATTCTACTTTAGGCAAAATATACAAAAATGCGGTGAAGATATTTCCGTTTGTGTCTAGATTTCATCAAAAATTTAATGATATTTTAAGAAAGGATTCTGGTTCAGACTTAATCCATTTCACATTTCATTTTGGAAACACCAAAAAAAGGTGTGTTGTAGATTACGAAACTGGATACAGCTTTATTAATATAAAGGACAAAGAAAACAAATTAGTTAAAAATAGAATGATTAGAAAACTCAATAAAAAAAATTTAAAGTATTTAATGCCAATACATAAGGAATCTCTAAAGTCATTTAAACTACTTTTTGGAAATAAAATAAAAAACCCCCAAGAAATAGTCTATCCCACTATATTTATCCCTGAAGAATTTAGGAAACCTATTAAAAGAAAAAATAGAATTGTTTTCATATCTACAACTAATATACTTGAAGATAAGATTTTTCTGATTAAAGGAGGACTTGAAACATTGATAGCATTTGAAAAATTGGCTCAAAAATATCCAAAGTGGAATTTTACGATACTGGGTAAGATACCCAGTATTATTAAAAAAGACTTGCCAAAAAATGTTATATTAATAGATTCTCTTCCTAGAGAAGAAATGTGGAAAATGTTTAATGAATCTAAGATATTTGTTCAGCCTTGCTATCAAGCTCCTGCAATGTCTTTCTTAGAAGCAATGTGGTTTAAATTACCAATAGTAACTTACAATTGTTGGGCAAATGATGAATATGTAGATGAAAAAAATGGCATCCTAATAAACCCAGAACCTCTCAACAGTTATATAGATGAATATAATGTCCCAAACTACACAAAAGACGTTTTGGAAAAAATAAAAGAAAATTCAAATAAAAATTCAAAAAAAATAGAAAAAGCAGTAGAAAAACTAATTAAGAATAATAAATTAAGAGAAAAACTTGGTGAAAATGGATTTAATAGGGTTTCGATAGGTAAATTTTCTATAGATAAGAAAAATGAAAAATTGAGGAAGATATATGAAACTGCGCTAAAAAATTAAATTAATTTTAATATACAAAAATAATTCATACCTGTAAAAATCTCTAACTTTTCACTATATCTATCTATTTTACATATGCCTTTATTAAACACCCGATATATTTCATAGTCCTTATTGAGTATATCCCAAAAATCTCTAAAAAAAGTTTTAGAATCTATATTCCTTATACCAAACTCAAATTGTATAGCATATATCTTTCTATTTTTTAACATTTCTCTTGCGCCCAACAAAATGTTAAATTCGTTTCCTTCCACATCCATTTTAAGAAAATCTATTTTATCTATATCATTCATCTTGCAAAAAGTATCTAATTTCATAATGTTTATTTCTTCCTTACCTTTAAGGTTAACCTTCCTATTATGAAGGGCGGATATTGATGACTGTTTATCGTCTATATACAAAATTCTTTTCTCATTCTTATCTCCAAGTCCAATATTAATTGGTTTAACTCCTCCAAATTCTTTAACATTCTCAACCAAACGATTAAATGTTTTTAGAGATGGTTCAAATGAATAAATTTTCGCTGTCTTAAAGCTGTTAAATAAAAAAAAGGAATATTCTCCTATATTTGCTCCAACATCAAAAAATATATTTCTAGGTTTTGGAAGATTCTTTTTTAAATAATCTATTACTTTAAGTTCTCCATTTGTTTTCATTCCTCCTCCATATCCATAACCCATTCCATTTAAAGAAAATCCGTATAGGTTCTCGTAGAAAGGTTGAAAAAAAACATGATTTAATTTCTTTTGTAAATACAATCCAGATTCTTTTGTTTTCATTTTAGATTCGATTATTGGTATTTTTAATACACTCTTTATAGTTCTCTTCAATATACTCCTTTAAACAAATCTGCCAAGGTCTCATAATGTTTAACTTCTTAAGTTCAAGCTTTCTATTTAGAAGTCTTTCTGCTGGAGGTCTTTTAGCATAATACTCCTCTTTAAAAAATTCTTCGCTTACTGGAACTACTTTTATTTCATCTTCTCTTCCTAATATTTTTACTAATTCATTTGTTACAGCCAATCGATTATCTGTATTCTCTCCCTTACAAACCATATTATATAGGCCTCTCTCCCCTCTTTCAATCAAAAGTTTAACATTTCTTGCAAAATCATAAGTGTAAGTTGGAATTCCTCCGCAACCATCAATAACATGAAGTTCTTTGCTTCCATTTTTAATCTGGTTCATTATCTTATTGATATATTTTTTATCTTTTTTTGGGCCTCCTCCAACCATCCAACCTGCCCTACAAATTAAATAATCATAAGCAGAAGATTGAATTATTTTTTCTCCTAAATATTTGGAACGTCCATAAACATTTACAGGATTTGGTTGATCCCAATCATCGTATCTTTCTTTTTGGCCATCAAATATTCCCGCAGTCCCAATATATAATATGGGTATCCTTAATCCATTGGCTATTCTTACTGCTTTTTCTACTGCAATGGTGTTGTTTAGATAAGCATCTTCAGGATTGTCAGAACAATACTCTAAATCTGTGTGTGCTCCAAGATGAAAGAGAAAATCTGGATTAAAATCTTTAACGTCTTTTTCATACCTCTCAAAATCTCTGAAATCTAAAAAAGAAATCCAATCTTCATTCACATCTTTATCAGTACATTTAAGTTGATAATTTTCTTTAAAAACTTTGTAAAATGCATCTCCAAGCATCCCTCCACACCCTGCAATATAAATCTTTTTCACTAATGAAGAAAAAATAAATAATTTATAAAGATTTATGGTTTAAATTTAATAATTTTATAGAATCTAAAATCTGAACATATTGTCTTAATGTTAGATTAAATTGTATTGTTCTTATATATAATAGCAAGCAGATATTCTTTTAAATTCCTAGAAAAGTATAAGAAGATGAGTAATGAGAAAACATACAAAAATCATTTTCAAAAGTAAAAGAAGACGTAACTTTTTAAAACGAGAAATAAATTCTTTTAACCAATCAATAATATTATAGGTTTTATTTATATATAATTTTATAAACCTCTCATTTTTAACATGATTATGAAGGAAAAATCCCTTGAAAAAAAGGCATTAGTCACAGGTATAACTGGTCAAGATGGTTCATATCTTGCAGAACTTTTAATAAATAAAGGATATGAAGTTTATGGTTTACATAGAAGAACAAGCATGGATGTTTTTGATAGAATTGGTAATTTAAGAAAGGAAATAAAATTAGTTGCGGGAGATGTAACTGATTTTGGTTCTATAATAAGGATGATAAAGGAGATTAATCCAGATGAAATATATAATCTTGCTGCACAGTCTTTTGTACCTGATTCTTGGACTCAGCCAATTTCAACAGTGCAAATAAATGCTCTCGGTGTAATTAATATCTTAGAAGCTATAAGAATATTAAATCCTAAGATAAAGTTCTATCAAGCTTCAACTTCTGAGATGTTTGGAAAAGTTAAAGAAACTCCGCAGAATGAAAACACTCCATTTCATCCAAGAAGTCCTTATGCAGCTTCTAAAGCATTTAGTTATTACATAACTCAAAATTACAGAGAAAGCTACAATATTTTTGCTTGTAATGGAATTCTTTTTAACCATGAATCTCCAAAGAGAGGAAAACAATTTGTAACAAGAAAAATAACACATTCTGTTGCAAAAATAAAATTAGGATATCAGGATTTTTTTGAGATAGGAAACATGGATGCTAAAAGAGACTGGGGATATGCAGGAGATTATGTTGAAGCTATGTGGTTAATGATGCAAAAAGAAAAATCAGATAATTATGTTATAGGAACAGGTGAAACTCATTCTGTAAGAGAGTTTATAGAAGAATCATTTAAAGTAGCTGGAATGCCAATTAAATGGGAAGGTAAAGGGATAGATGAAGTTGGGAAATATCAAGATAAAGTTGTTGTAAAAGTTAGTCCAAAATTTTACAGGCCTGCAGAAGTAGATTTGCTCTTATCAGACCCCTCAAAAGCAAAAAAAGTCCTTGGCTGGAATCCTAAAGTAAAATTCAAAGAACTTGTAAAGATGATGGTTGAAAGTGATTTAAATAATCTATCAAAATATGGGATGTTAGAATCGGACAAATCAAGATTAGATAAATAAAAATATTTTATTATTTTTCCATTCTCTTCAACATTTCTCCAAATGCTGGTCTTGTTACAAGTATACCTATAGTTAATCCAATAATTGTTGTAGAAGCAAATCCTTTCAATAAACCACCCCCTACAATATAAAGAGGAATCATTGCTGCAACCAATGTTAAATAAGCTCCCATAATAATTTCAAATGCATTCTTTATTCTAGATTTTATACTTGAATCAGAAGTCTTTCTCCTAGCTTCATCAAGCATAACTATCTGATCATTAACTCCTGTACCTATTGCTGCTAAAATACCTGCTATAGCTGA
>MWBV01000036.1 GCA_002069705.1 Candidatus Diapherotrites archaeon ADurb.Bin253
TACAGTGATGGAAAAGTTTTTAAAACAATAGACACTCTTCAAGAAAGAGAATTTATATATGAAAAAGATGGCGCAAAGTGGTTTAAAACAACAGACTTTGGAGATGATAAAGACAGAGTTGCTGTAAGAGCAGATGGAACAACAACTTATTATGCGTCTGATATAGCATATCACAAAGACAAGCTTGAAAGAGGGTATACAAGACTTATAGATGTGTGGGGAGCGGATCACCACGGATATATAAAGAGAGTAGAAGCTGCAATTGAAGCAATGGGGTATGGGAAAAATATACTTGATGTAGTACTTGTGCAAATTGTCAATCTGTTTAAAGATGGACAACCTTTTGTAATGTCAAAAAGAGCAGGGACTTTTATAACTTTAAGAGATTTGATTGATGAAGTAGGAAAAGATGCAGCAAGAATATTCTTTATAATGAGAAGCAGCGATTCACAGTTTGATTTTGATTTAACGGAAGCTAAAAAACAATCAAGCGACAATCCAGCATATTACATTCAATATGCACATGCAAGAATATGCTCAATAATAGAAAAAACTGGCATTTCACTTGACAAAATAGAAAATTTTGAGTTAAACTTATTAAACGAAGCTGAAGAACAAAGACTTATCAAAAAACTGGCTGAGTTTCAAGAAGTTATAGAGCAAATTTCAAAAAGCAATGAAGTACATAAGCTTATAAAATATGGACAAGATGTTGCAGCACTTTTGCACAGTTTCTATAATAAGCATAGAGTTATTGGAGAAGATAAAGAAATAGAGTGTGCTAGGTTAAAAATGTTGTTATGTGTAAGAATAGTATTGAAGAACATTCTTACAATAGCAGGGGTAACAGCACCTGAAAAAATGTAATAAAGGTGGGAAATAATGGTGAGTGAGCTTATTCTAAAAATACCTGCATATTATAAATATGTAAAAATTTTTAAAGATTTAATAGAGGATATTCTTGAATTAAATGGAATAAGTAAAGATGAGATATATGAAGTAAAACTTGCCATAGCAGAAGCAGCAGTAAATGTCATAAAGCATAGTTACTGCTGTGAATGCGATAAAGAGATAGAGTTGACAATAGAAATTAATGAAAAAAGTATGGTTTTTATGATGAGAGATTTTGGTGAAAAAGTGGATATAAGAGAGATAAAAAGTAGAGATTTAGACAATTTTAAAGAAAACGGACTTGGAGTATACATAATAAAATCTGTAATGGACAGTGTAGAATATCAACATATGAAGAAGGGAACACTGCTTACAATGTCTAAAGTTATGGGAGATGGTAGTTGTGGAAATAGAGAGCAACATAGAGACTAAACTTGAAGATGGAAAAGGGTATATACTTCTGGGAGAGACACTTTCTAATCAAGATACGCGTCATTTCAGGAGAGCTTTTGAAAATTTAGAAAGAAAGAACATAAAAGAGATTTATGTAAATATGGCAAGAGTTAACCAAATTGACAGTTCCGGAGTAGGAATTCTTGTTGTATGTTTAAAAAGAGCAAAAGAAAAAGGCGGAAATTTTAAGATCATGTTCCCGCGTGATGAAGTAAAAAGAATATTCAAACTTGTAAATATTTACTCCTATTTTGAAATAATCGAGTAGTTAAAATTTAAAGTTAAGGGGTGGGAAAAATGGATTTTAAAATAACTGAAGATAAAGCAATTGTTCATTTTGATAATGAATTTTCTATTGCAGAATTAAAAGATATAAAAGATATAATAAAGGAAATTGAAAATAGAAAAATAGTTAAAATAATGTTTGATTTTAGAAATGTAAAATATATAGATAGTTCAGCAATAGGAATTTTAGTTACAGTATTAAAGTATACAAAGAAAAACGGAGGAGTTTTTAAAATATACTCGCCTGGAGAAGATGTAAAAAGAATATTAAAACTTGTAAATTTAGATAGTTTTTTTGAAATTGTTGAAAATAGGGAAGAGGCTTAGAAAAATATCCGATAGGAGTGATTAAAATGGCAGCTGTGAATAATAGTGTAGATGAGTTGCAGGTAGTAGTATTTGCGTTAGACAATAGTTATTATGGAGTACATATTTTAAAAGTTCAAGAAATAATAAAAATGACAGAGATAACTAAGTTACCGAATACTCCAAATTTTATTGAGGGAGTTGTAAATCTTCGTGGAAAGATAATTCCTGTAATGGATTTAAGAAAAAGATTTGGACTGGAATCGATAAAAATAGATGATTCATGGAAGATTTTGATTTTAAAAGATGAAGAGATGCAGTTTGGAGTCATGGTAGACCAAATTTCTGAAGTAGAAAAAGTACCAGTATCTATAATAGAAGTTCCTCCAAAAGTAGTATCTGGTGTAAATGGAAAATTTATTAATGGGATTGCAAAAACAGAGAAAAAATTGTTAATACTGCTTGATATTGATAAAATATTAAATGAAGAAGAACAAAATATGTTAAAAGACATATAAAAAATTGGAAGGTGACACTTTCCAATTTTTTATATGCAAAAGTTTTATTAGAATTAATTATAGTTTTAAAGCTCTTTTATTTTGTTAAAAAGGAGAAAAAAATGTCTTTTTGGCTGATATATACATATTTAATAATTATTTTACTTATTTTATCATTTATATATAATTTATATTTAAGAAGAAAATTGGAAGATGCTCTTTTCATTGAAAAAGAGTTTTTTAAATTTCCAATAAAATTTTGCATAAAAAGTAGAAACAGATATATATCAAATATAGAAAAAAATGAATTAGATAAATATATACTTGAATTTGAAAGTGGAATAGAGTTGGGGAAAAATTTAGAAATGTCAATTTTTGAAAATGGTTTTTATCTGGAAGACAGAGAAAAAAATGAAAAAGAAGATGAAATAGATAAGCTTCTCAATTTACTTGAAATAGAAAAAAGGAGATTAAGAGAAGAAAAAGATGTAAATTACTATTTTTATAAAGAAGTAGGAATGAAGCTTAGTTTTATTATGCAGGAAATAACTGAATTAAAAAGAGAGGTTGAAAAAGAAAATCCTTTATTAATAAAACTGGAGAATATTGAAAGCAAAACGCAATTTTTTATTAATTTTATCTATGGAAAATATAATATTACATTTTATAAATACAGACTTTACACATTAGAGAATTTAGTGAAGCTATTTGAGGCTGAATTTAAAGAAAAAGTAAGATTAAGAATTATAAGCAGATATGAAAACAGGCAAAAATTTTATGTAGAAGAAGAAAAAATGTATCTTTTTGTAAAAGCTATATTTTATTCAATATTAAAAAAAGTAAATGAAATTATTGAAGCTGAAATTATGGTAGAAAAAAAATTGCTTGTAATAATTATTCAAAGATTGGATAATTTGTCAAAAATGTTTCCGGGTAATGATGAAGAGTTTTTTGAAATAACAGGATTAAAGAATTCAAAGTGGAAATCTTATTTAACAGGCAGTCAGATAAGAATAGAGATACCTGTTAGAGAGGAGATAGATGAAGGAATAAAAGAAGAAAAATATATAGAAATTACTTCTGACTTAAAAAATATAAAGACCGTAGAAAAAAATATTATATATGATATGTACAGCAAAGAATTTACTGAAAAAGAGGTAAGCGATACAAAACTTGTAATTGATGAGTTAGTGACAAATGCGATAGAACACGGGAATCAATTTGATGATTCAAAAAAAGTATTAATACTTTATAAATTTAAAGAAAGCAGTGATACAGTAACTTTAATAATTGAAATAGAGGATGAAGGGAAAGGTTTTTCTATTGAAAAACTGAAAGTGCCTGATATTTCAGGAGAAAGAGGAAGAGGGATTTTTATAGTTAGAAAGATAGTTGACAGGCTGGAGTATTTTAATGACGGGAAAAAAGTAGTTGTATATAAAAAAAGGAGAAAGCTAAATGATTCAGAAAAGCAGCTTTGAGTTTTTAATTATTACTGGAATGTCAGGTGCAGGAAAATCTCAGGCAATACATTTTTTTGAAGACAGGGGATTTTTCTGTATAGATAATCTGCCGGTAGGATTATTAACTAGTTTTGTAGATATATATAATAAAAGTAAGGGAAAAATTAAAAAAGTAGCATTTGTTATTGATATAAGAAGCTGGAATTTTATAGAAGATTTTTATAATGAACTGAAAGGATTAAGAGAGAGCGGAATAAATTATAAAATAGTGTTTCTTGATGCAAAAGATGATGTAATATTGCAAAGATTTAACTTAACAAGAAGAAAACATCCTTTAGAAGTACATAATACACTTCTAAAAAATATTGAAGAAGAGAGAAGAAGGTTAGAAGATATAAGAAGTATTGCTACAACGATTATTGATACTTCTTCACTAATAACAAAGGATCTTCTAAAAAAACTTGAAGAAGAGCTTGAAATGAGCGATAGAATAAAAATAAACATATCATTTGTATCATTTGGATTTA
>MWBV01000037.1 GCA_002069705.1 Candidatus Diapherotrites archaeon ADurb.Bin253
GAATTTTTTTGTACTTTTACTTTAATGATAAATAAAGAAAAAGTCTTCAATGAAAAAATTCGTTTGTGAATCCCTATTTGATTTTTACCTTAATGAAAATGCTTCTCAAGCAAAAAAGTTATTTGCTGATGCAAGTATAGGACCACAAGAATCTTTATATAAATCTTTTTTTGATACCTTTTCTGAAGTCCCCGAGTTCCAGGGGAAATTTGCTGAATTGATTTTAGATCCAGAAAGTGATTTAGAAGAAATGGAAAAATCCATTTTATCCATCTATAATGCTATAAAGGATTTTAAGAGCCGCGGATTCAAAATCGATTTCGATATTAATTCCATTAAAACTATTGGTCAGCTAGGGGATAAATTAAGAGAATCTATCAAAAATCAAAAGAAAAATTTATCTTCTCCTATTGTTCCGGAAGGGACCGCAAAAGAAGAAAAGTTTTCAGAAAAAGAAGAGGAAAGAAATGAAAATCAAGAAAAAGAGGTCACCAATATTTTAAGAAAAAAAGAAGACCCAACCTTATTTGGATTTAGACTTTGGCTTTATGCTGTTCTCATAAGATATAATGGGGTTCCTTATGTAAAATTTGGAGAAACATATCGGGAAAAAGAAGAGGATGCTATTAAATATGTTATGTCTCATACATTTGGAAAACTTCGGGGATTGATGAAAAAAGGAGATATAATATTTTGTAAAGATGTAACAGAAGAGGCAAGGAAAATAAATGATAGATTTGTTTACAAAAAACATCAGCAATTTGATGATTTTTTAAGAAACAAAATGCCTGGAAAATCTGGATCTATTAAAAATGAAATGGATTTAGGATCCGATGAATTGCATGAACACAATCCGAAAGAAACAGATTCCGAAATAAAAAAAGAGTGGAATGAATCCCTTGAAAAAGCCTTAACTGGTAAAATTCAGATGAAGGAAGCTTATGCTGCTAGGGAATTTCATGAAGAAATGAATGAAAAACTTCTAACAAATAAACCAGATAAATATCTTCTTGGAGCAGCTACTGGATCAGGAAAAGAGACAATGACTCTTGCAACAATCATTACTATTCATGATGATCAAAGAGATCTATTTGATGAAAATACTGTCCATGTTTCATGTGCAACTATTCCATCAACAGAATTAGAATTGTTTGAAGAATTATCTTTAGTTCCCGGAATAAACACCAAAAAAGGATTTATTGATTTTTCAAGAATAATTCCCTATTGTACTGATGGGTTTGCAAATACTTATAAAAAAGACTTAAAAGAAAATGCAAAAATTTGGTTTGAAAAAAGAGTAACAATTATTTCTTCTTCCAAACAAATACCTAAACATTCGGATCCCAAATATGTCCCTATCCTTTTCGGAAGTTTTCAGGATATTGGATTAAAATCTACTGATGATCCAAAAGGAAGATATAAAGAATTAGGAGATAGGATAGGAATTTTATCTATTGGGGAAGGACATCAATTTTTAAGTAATGTTGAAAATAGACTTTGGAAATCTATAAAAGATAAATATCATTTTAAATTTTTCCTTTTAATAACTGGTACTCCTTATGATTTTATTTTTAATGAATCTGGCCATTTATATTTTGGGCCCGAAGAAAGAACCTTATTTACCAGAAATGATCTTTATGAAGCAAAAAGAGCAGGAGATAAAGATTTTCAGAAATATCCTACTTTCAATTATTATAGTTTGGATTTAGCTAAAGAAATCGAAAAAATAAAAGAGGAAGAAGGAGAATATTGGGTTGGGGAAGAAGGATTCACTTATGAGAAATTATTTGAGAGAAAAAATGGCAAATTTAAATATCAAGAATTAATAATTTCGATATTCAAAAGATTCTTTTCCATTGATAAAAAAGGAAACCCGGATCAATTAAGTATATTAGAAGCTAAAGATTTATGTGAAGAAGCTAAGAAACATGTTTTAGTAGCTTTGCCAACAGGAACAAAAGATAGTCCAGCAGGAGAATACATCACGGATTTAAAAAATCTTTTAGAAGAAAACGGAGCATTAGGGAATTATACTCCTATCGCTGCTTATGAGGATGATTTAGGAGAAATAAAAGAAAAAGTGGACGAAGAAAAGGGGAAAACAATTACTTTTACTTGCAGAAAACTTTTAACTGGAACAAATATCCCAAAATGGGGCTCTTTAGTATTTCTAAGACCTATAGGAAGTAGTATAAAATTCTTTGAACAAGCAACAGGCAGAATTGGAAGGCCTTCAAAAGGTAAAACAAATGTAGGGGTTTTCCTCGGAAATATTGATAATATAGTTAGTCTTCACGTTTCAGCTGACGAAAAAATTCTTTCTAATAGGGGGGAAAGCCAAGAATATAATTATATTATAAAGAGAACTTACGATAATTATAATTTCTTTGGAGTTAAAGGAGGAAAATGGCAAAAATTAGATATGCCAGATTTAGTTGAAGCAGTGGAAAGGGCATCAATGAATGCAGATTATGGTATTAATCTTTGTTTAAATAACCCTAAAGCTCCAGAGGATTTCAATTTAGAATTTAAAGCTCCATCCGGGGCGGGAAGAGAAGAAGTAGAAGTTACTTCTCAGGGTAATTTAGAGGCTAAAAATAAAAGAACTGTCGAAAGAACAAAACAACTAGCTATTGAATTTGAAGAAGCAAAGGATAAAGACAAATGGTATAAGGATATGATAAAAACTCATATTCCTAAAATCGTTATGATCTGTTTACTTAGAAATATTTCAACTATTCAAGAATTTGAAAAGGAGATTAAAAGGGCTCTTCAAGAAAATGATGAAACTTTATTAGATATGATAGGTAAAGGGGTGGATATGATCCCTCTTTATATCGGAGATGATAAACAAATTGATAGATCCTTTATTAATAGATGGATTGATAAAAACAATAGATTAACTTCTGAGAAATCTGGAGAAGAGGGGTTTAAACAAAGATACGATGTTATTAATAATAAAATGGATATAAAAAAATTGAGTGAATCAATTGTTTTTGATCCTATAAAATTAACTGATGAAATTTGTGAAAAAATTAAAGATCCTCTTAAAAAAGCTGATAAAATAATGGCTATTGAAAAGAACGGTGCTTTCACTTATTCTATTTTAAAAGAGATAGGGTTTGAAAATGCTAATAAATTGACTTTAATTATATTAGAGCCTTTATCTGAAGAAATAATCCATTATATTTTTGGAGAAAATGAAAAACTTCCTGAGATAAAATTCATAAAAGATATAAATGATATTGAAAATATGCCTCAAGTAGATATAGTTGTAGGAAATTGGCCATTTCAAAAAGCCGAAGGAAAACATAAACTTTATCCTAAATTTACTAATATAGCATTTTCCGTAACAAAACCAGATGGATATGTAGCTTTTATATCTCCTAAACCTGTAATCGAAATGTTATTAGGAAGAACAGCAAGTCAAGTATCTTTTGATCACGGATTTAAAGAAATTAAATATCTTGCAATAGATACCCCTAAAAGATATTTTGATGTCGGAAGCTCCTTTTGTTATTGTATAGTTCAAAATACCGACTGTAATAAAACAAATGCTCAAGTAGAATACTACAATGATAAAAATGTTATTGAAACTTCAAGCATAGATCTTTACTCTGGTATGTTTTTGCCAATTCCTCCTACTAAATTCAATGTATCTCTTGTTAAGAGAGTTATAAATAATAAAAATGAATTTAATCGATCAGTATCAAGGGTATCATTAAATAGAAAATTTCTCAAAGAGGAAGGAAAATATGAAGTAATTGAAAAAATAAATAAAACTGAAGGAATAATTAGAAAATACACAGATATTTTACATAAGGATGCTTTTAAGGATAAAGTTATTTTTGGGGTATCCGGGGATGGATACTTAAAAGTAAAAGCTTCGCAAGGGATTGCTATTGGTTCTCCTGCTTGTTGTTATGTAGTAACTAATTCAGAACAGCAAAGTGACAATTTAATCAAGTTTTCCAAACATCCATTAGTAACTTATATTATGGTTAATTTATTCGATCTTTATCAAAATAAAAATTATTACTTTTTGCAATGGTTTAAAAAATTTCCTTTGGATTTAGATCCTACCGATGAAAATATTTGTGAAAATTATGATATTACATTAAAAGAGATGGAATATATTAAGAAAAATGCGAGATTTAATAAATAAACGTAAAAATCGAAAAAAAGAAACAGCAGAAGATTTCACTCCGGAACCTCTTGTCAATGAAATGCTTGACAAATTACCTCAAGAGGTTTGGTCAGAATCTAAAACATTCTTAGATAATTCTGCGGGAAATGGCAATTTCCTTGTTGTCATTCTTCGACGTAAACTCGCTGCTGGTCATCCTCCCCTACAAGCTCTTTCTACAATATATGGTGTAGAACTTATGCCTGATAATGTTGAAGAGA
>MWBV01000038.1 GCA_002069705.1 Candidatus Diapherotrites archaeon ADurb.Bin253
GGTCTTGGTGATCCTGATTATAAAGATCGATTAAAGAATGAATTTAAAATGAAATATACTTCTTCTTATGAAGAAAACAGTGATAAAAAAAATGCTCGTAATTTGTTTTTCAGAGCATATAATATTGAAGGTATAAATTTCAATAACACTGGAGAAGGTATAGTTGCAATTTTCATGGGTAACGATATGACAATTAATGCAAAAATCGTTTATAAGTGGGTTGTTGTTTCACCAATAACTGTTGAAAGAAAAAGACTTACAGACGATATAAAAAAATATATACAAGAGGTATAAAAAGAATGTGTGTACTTGCATTTTGCGAAAAAAGAAAAATGACACAAAGAGAGTTCTTTAATTGTGCAAGTGCGAATGATGATGGTATTGGATTCGGTTTCAATAAGAATGGGAAACAAGCTTTTATTAAAGGGTTTATGGATGCTAATAAAGCATGGGAAATTTATAAAAGATTTCCTGATAAACCTCATATTGTCCATTTTAGACTTGGAACCGCAGGGTCAGTAACTCCTAAACTTACTCACCCTTTTATTTGCACTGAAACAAGTAACTTACTATTAAGTTATGAAGGAATAAGCCCTATTTTGTTTCACAATGGTTGTCTTGCAAGTTGGGAACATTATGCTAAACAATATAATATTCCTGTTAATGAAAACATGAGTGATACAAGATGTCTTGCAATGCTTATTGCTAAACTTGGCACAAAAGAAGCTTTCAACCTATTTTATGGTGGAAAATTCATCATATTACAAAATGGAACAGCTTATTTAAGAGGAGATTTTATTGATGAAAGCGGAGTAAGATTTTCAAACTCTGGATATAAATATTCATACATGTATGGCTTTAGTCGTAAAAGTAAAACTACTAAAACTACTACAACAAATAAAGTTGCTACACTTGTTACTCCTCAAACAGCTACAGTTCCTAAAAGAGTGAAGATGTATTAAACATCTTCACTCTTTTTAAAGATATTATATAATAAGATGTAGTTGGTAAAAAAGAATGATAACAAAATTAAACAGAATGACAACTTACAAAGTAAAATTAAATGGTAAAAATTATTTTGTTTATGAAAAATTTGATTTTACAAAAAATGTTTGTGAAGCAGATGTTTTTATGGAAAATATGCAAGCTCCTTCTGATAAAGAAGCTATAGCAGTAATGAATTTGTATATAGAACATAAAAATTCATAAAAAGAAAAAAAAGTCTTGACAAAATAAATTTTAAAGAATATAATTAAAAAATAACAAAACAACAAAGGAGAACATATGACAGTAATTAAACTTGTAAATGGTGAAAAATTTGTAGAGTTCGCTATCGACGGTGCGGAAGTAACTATTACTCAGGGTAAAGAGAATACTTTTGAGTATGAAGAAGGTAAATTCGGTGATGCCGAACTTAATGTAATGAACGAAGTATTGAAAAAAGTTGCAAAGAAAATAGAAGCTGGTTTTGAGTACAATGATCAGGAATCTGCTGACGCTCTTGCTGAGATTGAAGGAACAGTTGAAGATTTTCTTATGAAACGTGAAAGAGAAAAAGAGGAAGAAAAAACTCGTAAAGCTCTGGAAAAAGAAGAAGCTAAAGCTAAAAAAGAACTTGAAAAAGAAGAAGCTCGTAAAGCAAGAGAAGAAGAAAAAGCTCGTAAAAAAGCTGAAAAAGAAGCTGAAAAAGCCGCAATGGTTGACAAGTCCGAAGAAGAAATTGAAGATGAACTGGATGAACTCGACTAATTAAAAGCAAAATAATTATTTTAAAAAAACTCATAGAATTTTCTATGAGTTTTTTTTATTTAAACACTTGACAAAAATTTAAATAAATTATATAATAATAGTATAACAAAAGAAAACAAAGGAGAAATTAATGGCACAAGTTGATAAAAAAGCGATATTTGCTCAGATTCAAAAATTGTTAGCATTAGGTACTTCTCCAAATGAGAATGAAGCAAAGTTAGCAACAGCAAAAGCCAATGCTTTACTTTTAAAATATAACCTTTCTATAGATGATGTTGAAGATGTTAAAATGGGAAGCGGTATAACTCAGAGAAAACATGCTATAGATGGCAAAAGAGTAGCACATTGGAAATCTGGTTTAATGAATGTTGTTTGTGAATCTAACTATTGCAGAGTTCTTATTTCAACTGAATATAATGGTTCAAAAAATTTCATAATTATTGGAAAAAAAGTAAACATTAACATTACTGAACAAATGTATGTTTATCTTTATGAAACCATTGAAAGACTTTCTAAAAATTATGGAAGAGGAGTTACTGAAAAAAACTCTTATAGACTTGGGATGGTTCAAGGTATATATGAGGTGCTTAAAGCTCAAAAACAGCAACAAGAGAAAAACGGTATTGAAGAATGTACTGCTCTTATGGTTGTTAATTTTGAGAAAGAAAACAACAACGCTATACAGAAGTATATTAATGAAGAAATTGGAAGAGTAAGAAAAACCACTCAGAAAAATAACATTAATGGTAATGCTTATGGCGAAGGTGTAAGAGATGGACGTAATGTAAATTTAAATAAACAAATTCGTGCGTAATATAATTATATAGATGTAGTTTTTACTACATCTAAACTTATTTACAAAGGAGATTTTAATGTATATACGATTAGAAAAAACAAATGAACGTGGTGGAATACAATCATGGGAAGTACAAATTAGTGAAGATAAGGGAATGGTTCTTACTCAATATGGACAGATTGGTGGTAAAATGAGAAAAGATGAAAAATCTATTTCTGATTGGGCACCAAAAAATGTTGGAAAGAAAAATGAAACCACTTCTTTACAGCAAGCTACTTTTGAAATGATTAGAAAAGCTCGCAAGAAAGTTGAAGAAGGTTATTCAATAATAGATGGAGAAGAATTTTTAGATGCAGGAACATCTAAAACAGTTGTTAAGTCAAATACTGAGATACCTAAACCAACACTTGCTAAAAACGCAAGTCCTTATTCTAAAGATTATGAAAACTCTATGCGTAAAATAAAAGCACAAGGTAAAGTTTATGCCCAACGAAAACTTGACGGGAATAGAGTGCTTTTAAACATAATTACAGGAGAAGCATATTCAAGAAAAAGAAAACTTATTAAATCACTTCCTCATCTTGTAGAATGTATAGGAAATTTTACAAAACTTAAAGAACAAGGTGTTGAATTTGTTGATGGAGAATTGTTTTCATCTGAATTAACTTTTAATGAGATACAAAGTATTATAAGAAAATCAAAACCTGAAAGTATTGATTTTGAAAAAGCAAAAGCTATTAAAATTAATGTTTTTGACTATGTTTCAGAAGAAGAACAAGAAGATAGAATTTGTACACTTGCTGATATAAGAATGACTGGTGAAAGAAGTAAATATGTAAATTTTATTTCTTCAAGATTGATCGAGAATGTTGATGAACAAAAAATACAAGATGTTCATGATGAATTTGTAGCAGAAGGTCATGAAGGTGTAATAATCAGATTTGTAAAAGATGGTGGTTATCAGCAAAAAAGAAGTAACTCAATGTATAAATATAAAAATTTTATTGATGATGAGTTTGAAGTTGTTTCAATCTATTCTGAAAAAAATGATAGTACAAAACTTGGTGGAATCACACTTAAAGATGATGAAGGTAGAGAATTTGATGCAAGACCTTCATGTACTCAAGAAGAAGCAGAATATATTTTCAACAATCAATCAGAATTTATTGGAAAGATGGCTACAGTTCGTTATCAGAAAATTGATGATGTAAGTGGTGTACCTATTTTTGGAACTATAAAAGGTTTTAGAGACCCGAATGATATAGGAGAAGAAGAGGATGATGAAGAATAAATTTTATCAAAAGCTCTGGTTGAATTATACACATAATCAGTTTGTTTTTCAGCAAATGATATTGTGGTTAATTGGATTTGGATATTCTATTTGGATGTTTGGAGCAACATATGGAGTAATTTCTCTTTGTTGGATTGGAGTTGCTTTGTATATGCTTACAGGATATGCAAAAGAATATGAAAAATTAAACTTTTTTTAATTTAAAAGTTGACAGAAATGTCAACTTTTGTTATAATATATTATAAAGAGGTAGAAAAAATGTTAGCTGTTATCGGTTTTATAGCAATATGTGTATGGTGTCCACCTTTAGCTGTCATATTAATTGTATTGTGGATATTAAGTATGATGTTTGGTGGGTAAAAAAAATAAAGGAGAATAAAAAAAGGAAACGTGAAAGTATTTGTTTATGGT
>MWBV01000039.1 GCA_002069705.1 Candidatus Diapherotrites archaeon ADurb.Bin253
TTGCCACGTCACACTACCTAAAACACCACCTAAAACTTGTTTAAGAAGTATATTCTTTAACAATTCCATATAAATAGTATGTAAAACATTCTTAGCCAAGTTTTCAAAGTCCATAAAACCTTCTGACATATAATCAAAAAAGTCTGCAAATGAATTTTCCATATTAGTTACTATGTTTTTAGTAGTATCATATATGTGCTGTCCAGTGTTAGACCACTCAGTATTCAGGTCTTGGAAAGCTTTACCTATTGTACCAGCAACGCCACCTGTTTCATAAACATAAGATATTTTATCTTTTGCTTTTAATAATCTTTTTTGTTGATTATTAATAAAATCAGCATCTAATTCTGCTAATTTTCTTAAATATTCTTCTTTTTTACTAAACACTTCTTTATCATAATCTAATTGTGCATCTGGGTCACTATAATCTAATTTAGTTTTTGCGGTATCAATAAATGCTTGCAGTTCTAAATCTAGATTTTTTTTCTTTAATGTTAATATATCACTAGCTGATTTTTCCTCTGCATCAAACATAGTTTTATCAGAAATTAAGCGTTTATCATTTAACCATTGCATTAATTCCAATTTTCTATCATTTGTTTTTTCTAATAAAGATACATCATTCTCTCTATCTTTATTGTCTTCTTGCATCTTCCACTCTACCCAATCTAAGTATCTTTTTTTCTGAAAATCATACTTAGATATAGTAGATTCTCTAACTTTTTGGTCATTTTCTAATTGTGCTTCTAAAATTCTACGATTTATTTCAGCTACTTTATTTTTATAATCATCTGCCAATGTACCTAATCTTTCAGAATTTTTTTCTGGGTCTACCTCTAAATCTCCAGAAGCTTTTTTATAAACTTTTTCTTCTTCAATTAATTGAGCTTTTAAATAAGCAATTTCTTTATTATTAGCTTCTAAAGAAGCATCTAATTTACTTTTTAAATAATCTTCATATTTTGTATAGCCTAATTTATAATTATAATCTTCTATTTGAATTAATTTACTTTCAAAATCTTTAACTATTCTTATTAATTCTTTATATTTTGTATTTATTTTAGAATGTAAAGTACTATATGCCATATGTTTAGGTTCAATTGTTGGTATATCAGTTTCTGTTTTATTTCCTTTTTCTTCAAAATACTGTGCTGAATTTACCATTGCATTTCTATATTTTATTAAATCTTCCATCGAAGCTTCATTTGGAATACCCATAGCCATTAAAGCTTTTCTATCATTTTCAGTAATAAATCCAGTAGAAGCATTTGCTATTGCTTCATCCAGTATATTTATATTTCTTTTTTTTGCAAAAGTACTTAAATTTTCTATATTATTTATCATTGAAGGAGTAATAACATTAATTCCATGCATTTTTTCTAAAATATCATTTATTAATTTTAAAACTTTTGCTAAACCATCTACAAAAGGCCCAAAAACATCAGATGATATAGCTGTTAAGATATTACTAAATCTTTTTCCCTGATTAATAAGTCCTTCCATAGCCTTATTAACAGCTTTATCTAGAAATCCTTTTTCACCAACTTGTTGTTCTGCTTCTTCTATCATTTCTAAGGCTTGATTTATTACAGCAGCAACTGACCTACCAGCTCTAACCTCAAAACCTTTAAATATTTTTTCTAATGATATTCCAGATGTTGCTAATTTTTTAAAAACTTCTAATGGATTATTTTGTGGAATAACAAATTCTTTCCAATCTAATCCAGAATCTTTTAAAGATTGTCTTAATCTAGGAGCCATTTTTGTTAATGCTACTATGGCTTGTGTAAGTCCAGTACCTATAGTAGATGGTTGTACTCCAGCTTTAGATAAAACTGTAATTAATGTTAATGTGTCTCTAGTAGACATTCCAGCTTGTTTTGCTGTAGTACCTAAATAATTAAAAATAGTTGATAAATCAGCAACTTTTAATTTAGATGCTGCCATAGCTGCCGCTATTTCATCAGCAACTCTTGGAATATCTCTAGCTTCTAATTTCCAAGCATACATAGCAGTTGTTAATGCAGATACAGCAGTTTGCATATCTTCTTGCGTAGCAATAACCATTTTAGAAGCTAGTGGTAACATCATTTCTGCTTTACTTGCAGAAACACCAGCTTGAGCAAATTCTAATAATGCGGTAGCAGCTTCTTTCGATGATATTGGTGTTTGTAATCCAATTTCTATAGTAGTTTTCTTTAATTTTTCTAATTCAGTATTAGTATAATCAGATACAGCAGCAACATTTTTCATTGCTTGCTGCCAAGCTACAACATCTTTTGCTGCTTGAGCCCCCATCTGTAATGGGGCAAATAATAAAGCTCTAGCCAAGTACCATCTAGTTTGATACTTCATAACTTCTTTTAAATCATAAATCATACTCCCAGTCATAGCAGAAAAACCTTTTCTAAATCCATGCATTTGTTTTTCCGCAGCACCCAAATCTTTTTTCAAATTTCCCAACATATCCCTTTGAAATTGGGCTGCATCTTTTACATTTTTTTGCACTTCTTCTGGAAATAAATTTAGAAAAGTTCCTGGTCTTAAATTTGACCAAGTTTTTTGCATATTCTTTAAATTTTCTACTTTTTTTGCTAAATCAGCAACATCCCTACCTTTTTCTTTTAAATATTCAGTAGGAGAAAATAAAGCTGTCTTTTCTTCTTTTTTAATAGCTGCTTTTCTTTCTCTTTCTCTAACTTCTAATTCCCTTGCTTGTTCTCTAGACCGTTCTTTATTAGCACGTTCCCTTTCTTCAAATAAAAGGTCATTAAGCCTTCTTCTTGCTTTTTCTTTTTCATAATCACTACGACTCATATCCTTTTCAGCTTGAAGATTTGCTTTATTCAAATCCCTTCTAGTTTTAAGTGATGGTGTTCCAGACCCATAATCCCCAGCAATTACTTTATTTAAGTAATGTGCTGTAGAAGCAGCTACTGCATTAAGATTTTCAAGTGCTGTAGTTATTTCTCCAATCTGTTTTTTAGTTTTACTTACATACTCTTTCCTAAATGTATAAGTATACCCAGTTTGAATTTTTTGACCAGCTACATACCCAGCTTCAGCCATAGCGGGTGTTACTTCACTTTCTTTTAAGGTAGTAAATTTAGCTCTTTTTTGTATTATCTTACCAGTGTTTTCTATTGCAGTGGTAATCTTTTTTTCAAAGGAAGCAACACCTTGTTCTAAAGTCTTTAAATTTCTAGAAAAATCCTCTCCTATTTTTAGATTCTTCCCTAAATTTACAAGATTTTTGATAGATTCTTCTATTTTTCTAAAAGAATCTACAGCTTCTTTTATTTGAACTTTAAAGTCAGCTTGTATGGTATACTTATCTTGTCCTGCCAATTGTTTTCTCCTTCTTCTTTTCCTCTGTTACTTTAAAATCCTTCGAACAGGTTTCACACTTTTCATCTGGCATACCAACTTTTATACCCCTACTAATTTTACAAGCCCTACAATAATCTTCAAGTTTATTATCCTTTTCTCCAACCCCTAAAAATCCTAAAACTGCTTCCCTAAAAAGCAAATCACGTTGTTTATATTCTATATATGGTTTAATATCTTCTGGTGTATATCCCCATATAATTATATCTCGTTTTGTGATGTCTCCACTGGAGAGGAGGACACAGACTTCTTCGAGCCAATTGTCATTTTTTCCCCTATCTTCTCTATTGTTTTTCCCATCTTTTCTGCCAACAAAGAGATTGGGGTGCAGTCGAAAAAATCTTCCACTATCTCCATAGTCATTTCTGGGGATAGTTCAAATTCTAAATCATTTGCTATTTTTTCCAAATCTTTATCCTTCAATGACATATTTGGTATATGAAAAATTATAGCAAATGCCATAGGAAGTCTATCACCAAAAGCACTAACCATATTCAAGACATTAGAATCTTCAGGTAATACCACACCTTCAAGTAATTTCATAAGTCTAGAAATCTGGCCAAGAACTAAAGGCTTCATCCTATATTCTACTTCACCAATTTTATAAAGGTATTCTGTTTCTGATAACTTCATTGAGTCCCCCTTAGACTTTTAATTTTAAAAATAGGGAGTTGGTTTTTCACCAACCCCCTTTGGAGCTTGTTACATTATATTACCTTGTGTCTGTGTATTCCATACAATCATTCTAAGTGTAGAAGCTTCTGTATCATTATTATAA
>MWBV01000040.1 GCA_002069705.1 Candidatus Diapherotrites archaeon ADurb.Bin253
AATATTTCATATGAAATGGGAATATTGTGATGATAAATTTAGAATATGTGATAACAATAAAAGATTTAATGTTTATACTTATGATACAGCAAATTTTATAATTCAAAATGATAGGAGAATAGATATATGAAAGGATATTTTGACACAGCATTAGCAAATAAAATAGAAGATGAAAAAATTACCAATCAAAATATGATTGACATAATTGAACAAGAAGCAAAAGCAAAAGTTTCAAATTATATTCGTGAGGCTAATAAAGTTCTTATATCAAAAGAAGATGAACTTAAAAAAAGATATGAAAATCTTAATATGTTTAATATGAACTCTATTGTTAATCTTAAACTTGATATTGAACAGATTAAAAAACTGATTAAAGTTGCAAAAGAAATAGAAATTGAATATTTTGGTAAATAAACATTTGATAAAGAAATTATACAAGAAATGAGGGAAAATTATTAAATGAATAATTTAATACATTTAGATACTTTCAGCGGATATGGTGGTTTCACTTTATTCGCTGAACAGTTAGGAATAAAAACTATAGGATTTAGTGAGATAGAAAATGATGCAAACAAGTTACTTAGATACAGATTCCCTGAAATCAAAAATTATGGGGACATCACTCAAATTGATACAGGAACACTTCCCTACTTTAACTTGCTCACGGGAGGTTCTCCCTGTCAAGATTTATCACAGGCAGGAAAAAGAAAAGGTCTTGATGGTGATAGATCAGGATTATTTTTTGCTTTCACCAAAATCCTCAAAGAATGTGAACCTGATTATTTTATCTGGGAGAATGTTAGAGGCGCTTTATCAAGCAACGGAGGACGGGATTTTGCAAGAGTGCAAATGGAGTTTTCCAAAGTCGGGTATAATTTTCAATGGCAATTACTTAATGCCAGAGATTTTGGCATCCCGCAAAATAGAGAACGGATATTCGTTATCGGAAGTCATAGAAAAATTAACAGACCCAACATTTTTCCTTTCAAACCAATTCGTTCAAAATTCACTAATAAGACAGTTGGAAAAAGAGAATGGATTTCGGCCCGATCTTATACAAGTACGCTTGTAACATCTCCTGTGCGTTCAGCAAGTGTTTATGTAGTTAATGTACCAAAAGATAAAGAGATGTTTGAAATTCAAGATGGTGTAAGATTAAAAAGATTACAAATGCTTGAACTTATGAATTATCCTGTAAGAAAACTTACTGTTAATGAATATGAATTACTTATGGGTTTACCAAAAGATTGGACTAAATTTGGAATTAATGATAAAGGACAACAAGTAAATATTTCAACTACTGCAAGATATAAAATGTGTGGTAATGGAATAGTTCCTCAAAAATCTAAATTTGTTTATGAACAATTATTGGAGCACATAAATGACAACAATAGTAACAGAACATAAATTGTCAACTAATGAAAAAATCTCAGGTCTTTATAATGTTTATAAAGAAAAAGTATTATAAAGAAAAAATGAATGAGGAATAACAATGGAACCATCTGTAATTTTATTTGTTTATTTAATAACAACAATTTTATCTTTTTTTATTATTGCTTTATTAGAATGTAATACTAACATTGAAATTATTTGTAATGAAGCTGATTTCCTACTTACCGTAATTCTTTGGCCTTTAATAATACCGTATAAATTTATATATCTTTTTTCAAAATTTTTAATACAATTAAAAAAAACAATTAGGAGAATAACAATATGTCAATGTGGTTGCTTTATTTTTTAGTAAAACTTGATGCAATAGGATCAATGTTTGGGTGGTTTACATTTATTTCAGTAATAGTTCTTGTTGCTTATATAATATATAAACTTTTTACAATTCAATCTATTGCAGATAGAAATTACATGAGAGGTGATGAAAAAATTGAAGATTTTAAAGCTCAAAAAAAAGCAGATGGTGATAAAGCTTTTGCAGAATTAAAAAAAGGAATTATGAAATATAGTATGATTTCTTTGATGTTTATTTTGCTTACAGTTCTCATTCCATCTACAAAAGAAGTTGCTTTTATTTATGTTGTTGGAAAACTTAGTCAGACTACAGAAGTACAAAACATGGCTAAAAATTCTTTACATGTAGCTGAAAATGCAACTAAAATACCTGATAAAGCTCTTGAGATACTTAATCTTAAAATGAATGAATATCTTGAAGAAGTAAAAGGTGAAGCAGTTAAAGAAACAAAAAAAGCTGTTAAAGAAGTAAAAGGTGAAGCAGTTGAAGAAACAAAAAAAGCTGTTAAAGAAGTAAAAGAAACAGCAAAAAAAGCAGTAAATTAAATTTTTTTTAAATAAGTTTTAAAGATTTAACATATAATATAATATAAAGAGTTATGAACATTGTAACAAACAATAATTCATTTTCTCTTTATAGTAATTATTGTTTGCGATAGGCAGGAACAAATAACTCTTTTACATTGACTTGTATATATATTGTTCCTGCCTTAATTAAGGGGTCGCACTGGTTTCGATTTTAGTATTGAAACGATAAACGCAAGCTGAGTTGGGCAGACTCAATAAACGGCTCATTTAAATTAAATGCAGAAAAGAAAAGTAACGTAGTTTACGCTGATTTCAGAACAAAGAAAGTTGCACAAGCAACTCCTGTGTTCGCTGAAATGCAAATGGCGGCTTAAATAAAGCTGTCTGAATTGTAGAGTGATGCACAATAGTTTTACAATTCTTATTTATTGTGTAATATTCAATCACTTCTCCGAGATTGAATAGATATAAGGAGATATTATCAATGGTTGGGTTAATGTTTTCCTTACTAATTGAAAGAAAAAGATAAAAAACATGAAGCTTGTAATTCGGGTGTTGTTTGAATAATAAAAGACGGGAGTTCGATTCTCCCCGACTCCAATGTTTGATCCCAAGTCAAAAGCTTGGGATTTTTTGTAAACATATTTTATATAATATAAGGAGAGTATATGAATCTACCTATGATAATGTTTTTAGGATTAATTGCATTTATTATATGGTATTATCAATGCAATAAGCTTGATAAAAGATTGTTAAAAAAGGAGTGTGATAAATATGGCACACGAAAAAAGATTAACCGTAGAAGTAAACGGAAAAACAATCAAAAATCCTAAAGAGGTTAAAATTAAATTTGGCCCTCATTTCTTTGTTAAAATTGACAAAGAATTGAAATTTACTTTAGGTGCAACTCATCATGGTTTTACTGTAAAAGGAGATGAGATTGATGGCGAACTTGAAAAAATAATTAATACAGTTCGTGAGAAATATCCAGACAACATTAAGGATTAAAAATGCAGGTACAAGACAAAGAAGTAATAAAGATACTTAATATTTTGTATGATGAAGGAGTTTTTAATGGAATCTCATTAGATTATAAAGAGATAATAAAAATATTATTAAATAATAATTGTCTCACAACAGTGGATAAATGTGTAAAATGTGGATTCCCTTTGTTTAATTATATAGTATTAAATGTTGTGAATGTGGTGAAACAAATTTTATAAGAAAATAAAAGAATATTTTAATACTTATAATAAAGAATTTCAATATAATAAAATGTATTGAAATTTTTTATTTAGAGGGTTAAAAATGAATATTTATGATGTAGAAACTTTTGGTTGGAAGAAAGCAATACAAGGAATGAGATTTTCTTTTGACTCAGAAAAAGAATCTGATTCAACTTATAATCCTATTGAATTAGGTGAAAAAGATTTTAAACTTATGTGTAATCTTATAAAAGGAGGAGCATCACATCGAAAATTTCTTAGATGCATACATATTCAATTTATATGTAGTGCGAATATGACTTGGTGGAAACAATATGATACTTATAAAGTTGCAACAACAGCTTTATCAAGAAGTACAATGCATACTATAACTAAACGATTTCTTGAAGCTGATGATTTTTCACCAGTTAAATGGACAGATGATTTGTTACAGACAATGAAAATTGTTAATAACTATATT
>MWBV01000041.1 GCA_002069705.1 Candidatus Diapherotrites archaeon ADurb.Bin253
CCATTCTCTCCAATACCTAATAACTGTAAATCAATTGGGTTTTCTTTTATTCTTTTCTCATAATTGAAACACTCTTTTTCAGAATTTTTTGTATCTCCATTTATAAGAAAAATTCTTTTCTTGTTTACATTTACTTTATTTAATAGATTTGTAAACAAATAACGATAATAGCTCTTCTTACTCTCTTTTTTGATTGGATAAAATTCATCAACATTAAAAGAAGTTATCTTAGAAAAATCAACTTTCTTGTTTTTATATGCTTTAACTAGATTTTTATAAGTGTTTTTAGGAGTTTTTCCTGATGCAAATCCAATTACAATATTAGGTTTTTTATTTATCTCTTCAATAATAATATCAGATGCAATTCTTGATAATTCTTTATAATTTTTAACTTCAATTATTTTCATTTTATTCCCAAAACCTCTAATCCAGGTAATTTTTCACCTGCAATATAATTAAGTAATGCTCCACCACTTAAACTAATATGTCCAAATTTCTTTACATTTACTTTAGAAGATTTAATAGCATCACTTAAATGTCCTCCCCCTATAACAGAAAAAGCTTTGCTCCCTGCAATTGCCTTCAAAATTGCAAAAGTTCCATTAGAAAACTGCTTTTTACCACAATCTCCTGCAGGCCCTTTCATATAAATTGCCTTAGCTTTTTTTATTTCTGCAATATATTTCTTCTGGGTAATCTTTCCTATATCAAATATCTCATTGTCATTTGGAAATCCTTCAACAGGAATCTCTTTTCTTTTTCCTTTAATATTAACTGCAAAATCCAAAGGAGTTTCAACATTTTTTAATTTCTCTCTAGGTATTTTAATGAATATCTTTCTACTCCTGAGATAATTTTCCTGCTCACCCAATTTTTTACCCTTATTTATTAAACAAACTTGTCCAAACAATCCACAACTCAATACTTTATTCTTTCCAAGGAGTTTAATATTATCTTCAGGTTTTGCCCCTCCAAGAATATACAAAGTTTTACTCAATTTTAATTTTTTAAGAGCATTAACCTCTCTTTCCAATATTCTTCCAGCACAACTATTTACAATATACTTAGGAAGAAGTATTGAGGCCTGAGCTCTATGACAAACAGAAAATGCATCATTCACATATATCTCACAATTCTTTGAAAAAAATTCAGTTAATTTATTAGAATTTGAATCAAATTCCTCTTTTAAATTTCTAACATTTTCCAAAAGTATCGCCTCTCCATCTTTCAATTTTTTTATTTCTCTCTCAGCTCTTTTCCCAATAATATCTTCAACAAATTTAACTCTAACATACTTATTCAATTGCTTGCAATGTTGTTTCAAAGAAATAAACTCCTCATCTCCAGGCCTTCCCTGATGAGCTAAAACAACAACTCTTGCTTTTTTCTTTTTTAATTCCTTTATTGTTATTGATGCTTCACTTATTCTCTCAGATTTTAATAACTTCTTATTTTGAACATCAGAATTTAAATCAGACCTCAATAAAACAATTTTACCTTTAAAATCAAAATCATTTAGAGTCTTCATATTTTACTTAATTTACCTAAATTTATTTTTTACTTCAAAAGCTTAATCATTTCAACTAATCTATTGGAATATCCCCACTCATTATCATACCACGAAAGTACTTTCACAAAATTCCCATTAGTTTGAGTTAAAAGAGAATCTACTATAGAAGAATTTGGATTCTTTATTATGTCAGAAGAAACAAGTTCATCTTCTGAATATTGTAAAACTCCTTTCATTTGTTTTTCAGCAGCATTCTTCAATGCTGCATTAACTTCTTCTCTTGTAACTGCTCTTCCAACAACTGCTACAAAATCAGTTATACTTCCGCATGGAACAGGTGCTCTTATAGCCAATCCATCTAATTTTCCTCTCAATTCTGGTATAACCTCTCCAACTGAACTTGAAGCACCAGAACTTGTAGGAACTAAATTTATTGCTCCTGCTCTTCCTCTTCTAAATTTCTTATGAGGAATATCTAATATCTCCTGATCATTTGTATATGCATGAACTGTAGTCATATATCCAGATTGAATCTTAAAATTATCATTAAGAACTTTAACTACAGGAGCTAAACAATTTGTTGTGCAAGAAGCCATCGAAATAATCTTGTGTTCTTTTTTCAATTCTTTTTCATTTACTCCCAAAACAACTGTTATATCTGGTTCTTTAGCTGGAGCAGAAATTAAAACTTTCTTTGCACCTGCCCAAAGATGCTTCATTGCTCCTTCCCTATCTGTAAACGCACCAGTACATTCAACAACAATATCTACTCCCAGTTCTGCCCAAGGAAGGTTTTCAGGTTGTTTCTCAGAGAAAACCATTATTTTCTTTCTATTTAATTTTATAAAACCATTTCCTTTTTCAATAATCCCCTTATAATTTCCATAAACAGAATCATATTTCATAAGATACACAATAGAATCTATACTAGCTAAATCATTAACAGCAACGACATTAATTCCTTTATCTAAAGCAATTTTCAAAAAAGACCTTCCAATTCTTCCTAAACCATTAATTGCTACTTTTACCATAATCACTCCTTTTTTATATAAAAAAGAATTAAATTGGTTTAATAAATCTTACTAATTAAAAATAAAAAAATATAAAAAATAAAAAAAAGAGAATCACTTTCTCTTTTTCTTAACTGGTTTTTTCTTAACAACCTTTTTCTTAGCTACTTTTTTCTTAACCGGTTTTTTCTTAGCCGCTTTTTTCTTAGCCATTTTATCTCCTCTATTTTAATTAATCTTTCTAGACATTAAAACTTTATAAGTGTTTTGTAAATTAATTTAAAATTAAAATTACTCGTCGACAAAAATAAATTAAATTTCTTGGAAATTTAACTTTTCGCTGATTAAATCTCTCAATATCTCTTTTAATTTTTCAATCTTAACTCTTTTTTGAACTCTTGAATTTCTATCTCTAATCGTTACATCTTTATTTTTCAAAGAATCATCGTCTATAGTTATACAAAACGGTGTCCCGATTTCATCATTCCTAGCATACCTTCTTCCAATACTTCCTGATTTATCATATGCAATATTAAATTCTTCTCTTAAATCCTTAACAATCTCATCTGCAATCTTTTCAAAATCCTCTCTCTTAACTAAAGGGAATACAGCAGCTTTAACAGGAGCGATTCTCGCAGGTAAATTCAAAACTATATTTCCTCTTCCATCGTCAGAATATGCTTTAGTTAATATAGCTAAAAATACTCTCTCAACACCAAATGTAGGTTCAATAACTCTGGGAATAATTTTATTTTTATATTTCTCGTCGAAAACTTCCATATTTTCTCCACTCTCTTTTGAATGTTGAGTTAAATCAAATTGTCCTCTATTAGCATTCCCTCCCAACTCTACATTTCCAAAAGGATATTCATAATCAATATCAAATGTTGCAGAAGAATAATGACTTAATTCATCTTTTGTGTGCTCTCTTATTTTTATTTCAAATAAATTCAAAGAATGATACCACTTAATTTGCTCAGCTAACCAATAAGCTTGCCATTCTTCCATTCTCTTTTCACTCAACATCTGTCCAATAGTTGTTTCCTTCAAATCTTCTTTACCTGCAGTCTGAGTTTCAGCATCTAAAAGTTTCAACTTAATTCCCAAATGATTCTCCTCTAAATCATTACACAATTTCTCTTCAGGATTGAGGAAAAATTCAAATTCAGCAATATTAAATTCTCTACTTCTAAATAAAAAATCTCTTGGAGCAATCTCATTTCTAAAACATCTTCCTATCTGAGCAATACCAAAAGGCAATTGCATTCTTGAAGTCTGACTTATTAATTTAAAATCCAAAAACATTCCCTGAGCAGTCTCTCCTCTTAAATATGTATCAGAAGAATCCAAAGCACCAACTTTAGTTTTAAACATCAAACTAAATTCACCCCTAATATCAAATTCTCC
>MWBV01000042.1 GCA_002069705.1 Candidatus Diapherotrites archaeon ADurb.Bin253
ACTTTATCTTCAGGCTTTATCGCCTTTGACATATCAATATACTTTCCGTTAGCAAGTTTAATCATTATTTTAGTCTTAGCCATTGTCATGCTCCTGTGTTTGTGTTTTCTATAAAACTTTTTCTTTTAATATTTTTTTAAATTTTTTTCTTTTTTCTATATCAGGAAATAATATTTCTAATTTTTTTTCTTGTTTTTCTTTTTTTGAAATATTTAATTTTTCTATTTTATCAATTTCTTTTCTTTTAAGATATAAGTCTTCTCCATATATTATTAGTTCTGGATTATTAAAATCAAGTTTTTCACCTTGTAAATATCTATAAAATATTTTTAATATTGCACCTGAATAATCATCAGGATGTAAAGTTATATTATTTTCTTGGAAATATTTTATTAAAGGAGAATTTTCATCCCACAAACCCCATGCGTTCCGTATATCCATCCCCATTCCAAAATGTTGACTAACTATAAAATTAAGTTGAGACATTTTTTTTATTTTTTCTTTATCTGACTTAGAAATAGTGTTTTCTAATATTTCTATACATTCTTTTAAATTTTCAGGTTTATTATTTATCATTTTATTTTATCTCTTTTAATGTTTATAAAATTCATATCTTATATATTGATAATATTCATCAGCAACAGACAACATTGCAAAATGAGAAGAGTTAAGAATATCTAAGCTCTCTGCTGATAGTTTAGAATTATTATATCTTATACATATTTCATTCTTTATTTCTTCTGGAACTTCTTTGGATAGTTTTAGAATATAATCTATTTTAAAATTTTTTATTCGTGAAACAATTCTCATTTCTTTAATATTTTTAAATAAAAACATAGATAAATCATCTAAAGAAAAAGAATGTCCTTCTGGATGATTATGAACAAATAATTTAACATTGTAAATCTTATCAAGTTCAGCGTTTAAAAAATTTACTCCATTTTTATGCCCAACTTTTTTAAAAAAAGATTTTTTACCATCATTAGAAATACAACAATATTCAATATTTTGATATCTCATAAATTTTGACAATTCCTGAATATCATTGTTATTTTCGTTTAAAAACCACCTTCTTTTATCTATTTCTAATGATCGTTTAATATTAATATCTTCATCAACTCTTACATAAACAGTTTTAATATTTCCATTTTTATCAACTATACGTTTCTTTATAAGTTTAGTTAAATCTCTCGCTTTCTCTAACCTTATATATTTACCTTCAGGAGTTTTTAAATATGGAACTTTCACCTAACCTTCCTGTATTCAAATTTACCAGTCAGAGGATTTTTCTTCTTTATAAATACCTTTTTGTTATTGTCAAACTCTTTATGAAACGCTTTCAAAAGCTCCTCGTTTTCGGTGAGGAATTTTTCGCATAGCGGAAAAATATCTTTCATAAATTTAGTATGCTCAACATAAATTCCGATTTTCTTAGCATCATAAGAATCATATAAAACATTTTCAGTCCCTTGTTTTATTGCGTAATACTGCTCCATAGCTCTTGCAAAACATTCACAAGTTCTTTTATAGTAATCAGCACCAGCCTCTTTTCTTGATGAAGGATCTAATTTTAGATTTAATTTATCTCTGAAGGTTGAAGCGATTGCATTAGATGTACTACCCTCTTGATCAGAAGAAAAATGATAACCTTTTTGATCACCAATATAAGAATCCATAAAATGAGCATATTCGTGAGCTACGGTAAATCCTCGACCTTCAATACTGAAATCTGAAACAGCTATACATTTATATTTATCAATAAACAAACCAACTGCTTTTGAAGCGTGCATACGCTTTTCACCAGCATAAGATATTTTTAAACCATATTTTTTTGACATTGACGATCTATCTCCAAAAACAGAATATAGATCATCTAATAACATTCCTATTTTTCCGACATCCTGATCATCTATTTCTGATCCATTTTGACGTTTAACAAGCACTCCTTTAGATTCAAGTAAATCTGGTTTAGTTCCTGAATCTCCATAAGCAGTTTCCTGACCTTTTTTATATGTACTGTTTTCATTGTCATATTGTCTCTGAAGTCTTAAATCGTTTATTTTATAATCGAGTTCTCTTAACATTGCCTGATAATTCATAAATAAATCTAAGTTCATTCTTGTCGGTCCTGTGAATTCTGAAACAGGAGCTTTAATGCCTGTAAAGTCCTGGATCATGAAAGCCTGAGAAAAAGACATTTTATTTGAATCGGGGCTAACAGTTTTCGGGCGTATAGTTTTTCTTTTAAATGGAGCGTATTTCCATTCCTTTCCAGCCTCTAAGGTTTTTTGTTTCTGCTTATTGTAATACGCCTCTTCTCTGTCCTGTTTTTCTTCAAATTCCTGTCTCTGTTTAGCTCTATATAATTTTCTATAATAGTCCCATGTAGCTGCTAAAGTTTCAGCGTTCATTTCAAAATAGTTTCTTTTTTCTATTGTTCTTTTGTTATATTCTGCTCTTTCTTCATCCGTTACTTTCTTTCCCTCATAAACTGTATAAGCTGAACGTGGATCATACTCCTCTCTCCTATCCATTACTCTTCTGACAGGGTATCTCTTATCTACGATTATATATTTATTCGGTTCAATTCTTACAATATCAAAGATTTGTGATGAACCTTTATATCCTGCGAAATCCTCTAAATCCATTTCGGGGATATAAGAAGGACGTGGAACATTTAAAATAGTTTCCTCATCAACAAGATAAACATCTTTAGGAGGAACTTTTGTATAATCATTTACCTTAATATTTCTTTTTGTATTTTCACCTTCAACAGCACCTAAAAAAACAGTTTTTTCTTTTACTTCTGGTTTGTAATTTATATCAGGAATAGTCATTTTTGAAGCATCGTCTTTTTGTATTTCAGGATATTCTTTTAATACGTTTGCAGGAATTACATTTCCTTCTTTTATAGCTTTTCTTATCAATCTTTCATGTTCTGCTTTGGCTTTATTTTCTTTAGATGTTAATTTTCTTTTTAATGATTTCGCTTCAGGAGATTCTTTATCTCTCATAGAGTTATATTCTTTTAACATATATCCCCATGAAAATTCTGGCTTTAATTTATCGTTTAATTCACCGTTTAAATATTCTTTAAGTGTTTTTTCATATCTTTCTTTTCTCATTAACATAAGTTTTTTATAATTTTCAACATCTCCTGAAATCTGTTTTAATCGTTCCGGTTCAAGTTCTTTTGTATAATATTTAATTCTGGATTCAAGTTCATCTATAACTCTTTTATTTTTATACTCTATTAATGATTTTTTATATTCATCAAAAGTTATAGCCCAATCCTGTTTTATTTCGCCAAAAACCTTAGCTTCTGTTTCCGGTCTATTTTCAGGCGTAGCCTCATTGATTGCAGTTACTATTTTTTTATCTTCAGATTTTTGTTCGGGAGTCTCAGGCTTTGTCTCTTCTTCACTCTCAGGCATTGTCTCGAAATTGTTTTCAGAGACTTTATATAACAGATTCCCATTAACCTCTCTTGACACTGTTAAAAATCCTTCGTTAATCAATTGAGTTGTAATATATGGAAAATTTGGATGATTGTATAAATCTGAAACATTTGAAGGAAATTCTTCTTTTCCAAACTGATTTTTTAATTTTTCAGAAACATTTTTAAGTTCTTCTTTTGATACTTTATTTTCTAATCGTCTTTTTTCTCTTTCTTTTTCTTTAATATCTTCTTTCGATTTCTCAGGAGCTTTACCATACATGCCAGCAATAAACTTCATTAGCGATAATTTATACACCGCAGTCTTAGGCTTTTTGTCAGACTTCTTAGCTTTCTGTTCTTCTTTTTTAGCAGTCTCTTTTTTCTGCTCTGTGCTTTTATTAAAAAAGCGATCCCATTTATCTTTGTTATTAAAATATTCCGAAACATGATCTTTCCACTGCTGCCATGTTACGCCTTTTTTATC
>MWBV01000043.1 GCA_002069705.1 Candidatus Diapherotrites archaeon ADurb.Bin253
CTGACAAAAACAATTTTTTGTAGGCAGCTCTAATTTCTTCCGGAAGCTTCTGTTGTCTTTCCTCCTCTGTAGCCCCATACTCCTCATTATCAAGGACTGAGTCAACAGCCTGACCAAATAACTCTTTCAATTCCTCTTCTTTGACCTTTATGTCAATAGGGTCAATAACTGGTTTTCCGTCAACTTTCAAACTGTTAAACTTCTTTGCTAATTCTACTAATTCTTTTCTGTTCATTTTTAAATCTCCTTCTCTTTTGGTTTGTTTTTAAATATCTTCTTTGTTCCTTTATTAGTATTATATATTACTTTTAAAAAACTTGAGTAATTATTTTGTTTTTTCTTTTTCTTTATTATCGTCAATAATATAAGCTATTTCAGAATCTAAACAAACTTGACCTAGTTTCAAGTTTTGTAGTACAACGCAACTTTTCTTTTGATCGAACTCGTCTTCTCGACCAGCAACAACAGAAACTCTAATATATCCTTCTTTCTTTT
Source organism: Candidatus Diapherotrites archaeon ADurb.Bin253 (assembly GCA_002069705.1). Taxonomy (GTDB): domain Archaea; phylum Nanobdellota; class Nanobdellia; order Pacearchaeales; family GW2011-AR1; genus MWBV01. Next base: position 496 of record MWBV01000043.1, read on the forward strand.
CTTGTGAAGTTTGGTTTATAGCTATCATTAATTCAACATGAGCCATTTTCCTCCAGTCTTCAGCTACATCTGTTTGAGTAACATATTTTTTATCAGCTGACGCTCTGTTTGTTTGACTAGCTGATACAACCAAGCATTTTTTACTAAATGCTAAGTTTCCTAGCATCTTCCAAGTTTCATCGTATCTATCCCTTCCAGTTAATCTAGAATCTTCTGGTAGTAAGATGTCAGCGTAGTCAATTACTATAATATCAGGAATAAAGTCTTCATTAAATTCAAGAGTCTCTAGATCTGATTTTATATCTGATACATTAGCAGAAAATTTTGGATAACAAACTAATCTAAAATTATCTCGAAACATCTGTCTCATTCCTTGAGCGATCTTTCTTGTTCCAGAGAGAGTTCTTTTTGTTCTGTGTATGGTTGTAAACCAAGTTTCAGGAACAAAATCTTTTTTTCCTCTACAAGCTGTGCAAGGAATATATTTCATCTCAGGATCATATGAAGGTTTTTCTCCTGCTTCATCTCTTAATTTTATTCGACTCGATCTCTCGGATTTTGTACAAGTGTTCATTTGATTTTTAAAGCAATCAAAACAAGGATAGACATAATCTTTTGTTTCTTTGTCCTGAGCTGTTATTCTACGCAGCAATCTTCTCTTCATCATAAATTGAGACATTTCTAAAGAAATAAGAACAACTTTCAATTTTTTAAAAAAAGCTTGTATTGCTATTTCCTCAAGAAGAAAGCTCTTTCCTCTTTTTGCTGGGGACATAATTCCAACAAGAGTGCTACGCTCAAAATCTCCTATAAAGTCTCCTAGAGCTCCAGGCATTCTAAACAATATATTTGAATTGTTAGATTCATCTTCAAAAAACTTTTTAATTTCTTCATCAGAAAATGGATCAATAAACTTCGCACTGTCTTTGCTTATTTGTCTGTATGATTGCAAAGCTTTTTCAGCTTCATCAAGTTTATCAATCTCCACGCAAGATTCTACTTGCTCTGAAATATTCTTTAGAGCTCTCTTTTTAAAATAAGAGATGGCTTTGTCAATGAGATAGTCTTCGTTGAATTTTTCTTCGCTTTCAAATTGATCAGAAAGTTTTGATAGAAAAGAATTTATAAATACAGACTCTTCTTCTTTTAATTTATTCTTCTCTGTATTATATAAATCTTGAATGTGCTTACTTGGGGCTTTCTTATATTTCTTGTAATAATCAGCCACCCATTTTACAATGACATAAGCATAAGGATTTATGAAAGTGTCTTTTCTTACAAGCTTCAATGTGTCTCTGCATACTTTATCTGAAACAATTAATCCAGTAAGAACCTTTTCTTCTATATCGCTATTAATTTGTCTTCTTCTTAACAAAATGATTTTCCCTTTTTTTGATGATAATTGATCTGCATTTTTTATTATATATTAATTTTTTGGATCTTACGTTTTTAATCGTCGTATAAATCAAATCTAACATCGCTCTTATCCCAAAATCTACTAAGAGGAGAAATAGATTCTTTGGACTCTTCTATAATTCCTTGATGGTACATATATGCAGGAAGCGTTTTATTTATGTTGTGTTCTGAACAAAACCAATGAGGCATTATTTTACTTTCATCTTTCGATGATTTAATGATGCTTTCAAATAAGTATTCTGCTATGCTAATGTCTGTTACATTGATGTACGGAGTAAATTTTTTCTTATTTTCTTCTTGAAATTCTTTTAACATAATAGCTGCTTTTCTAAAACAGTTTTCATCTTTGGTTGATAATTTTGTTCTTGCATTGCCCAAAACATTTTTTCGGTACAATGTAATAAGCTTGTTAGTGATAATCGGATATTTGTCTTCAACAGGGGCTCCTATCATTCTGGGAGGATTAAGATATTTTTCAAATAAAGAATATGGGGTGGGAAATTCCTGATGAATAAAACTATTGATTGGCATTTTTTGATATTTCAATTTGATGTCAGGAGAAGATGGTTCATATCGGTCATCTGTTGCAGCAATATAAAAGTTGCTGATGACTTCTTTAATTTTATCTGGAGTATATTTTTTTAATAAGGACTTAGTAAGAGAAACTGATTTGTTGTAAGACTTAGTTCCTATTTTTGGAATTGGTAATTTGTAATGATCTGCCCAATAAGAAAATATGTCTTCGATGTCTGCTGTTGTTTTTAAGGGGGTTATTTCTTTTTTGTTTTTGTGATGGAGCTTTGACCAATTTATATTTTTTGCTTGTAAGGGGGTTTTTGTTTTAGTTCTTTTTTTGATTGTTGTTTGAGAAGAGATTGTTTGAGAAGAGACTGAACCAAGTTCGTCAGAACTTGTTACTTCTTCTTTAGAAGAAGTATTCTCTTTATTCTCTATTTCTTCTCTTATTTCTTTTATTATTAAATTTTTAATATTCTCTTTATAATTTTTTAATAAGTGCTTATTAATTTTTTTATAAGTGCTTATTAAAATATTAATAGCCCCTTCGTAGTTTTTTAGGTTAGAAATCTCGTTAAAAGCAATAACAAGAGGTTGGTAGATTTCAGACATTTTGGGGTTTAAACGGATCTTTCTTATTTGATAATATCCACTATCTGAATCATGTTCTTTTAATATTTCAACTAATAAATAGCCTTCTTCTTTTAATTTATTTATTGAGTTTGAAATTGTTTGCTCTTTGCAATTTAATAGAAGAGCTATTTTTTTATTAGAATAATTACAACCTTTGCTTCGGTTACAAAGATTCGATATATACCCATAAACTCTTTTGTCTTTGTCAGATAAATTTGGATTAAAATCTACCTCTCCTGGAATAATTATGTGTGAAATCGTCCATCCACTCATTTTATTAGCCCCTTATAATTATTGATATGATGTTTTTATTTTTTCAAGTTCTTTTTTAGGGATATTAAACCATTCTCCATTAAGTCTATATTTTTTGTATTTTTCATGTAATTCTTTTTCTGATCTAGTTATGTCTGTTGTTTTAAAAGAATGTATTAGAACAGGCTCTATTGGGAATTTTATTCCTAAGTGAAAAATTCTTTTATTTAGATTTTTTGTTTTTCCTATTTTTATTTTTCCAGAATGTTCTTTAAGAAAATAAACAAATCCTTCTTGTTTTTTTATTTTCTTTGGAGATTTTTGAATATCTTGGAAACAGGAATTTCGAATTCGAAACTCTTCTTTGTACTTTGAATATATGTATTCGGCAAGTTCTTCGTTTGGAACTTTTTTTAGTAAGTTATCAATTATTTTTTTATGTTCGTCTGTCAGCATTTTTTAGCTCCTTAAAAAATAAAAAACCATTTATGTCAAAGCCGAGGTCAAAAAGCCTAACAAAGATTTTTGT
>MWBV01000044.1 GCA_002069705.1 Candidatus Diapherotrites archaeon ADurb.Bin253
AAACAACAAGTATTAGAGAAAGAATTATCTGAATTAAATGTAGTTATTAAAGAAAAAGAAGACAAAATTAATGATTTGAAAGCGAAACTTACAGAAACCTATAAAAAATTGGATATAGCAAAACAAGAAATGGTGAAAAAATCCAATATTTTAGAAAGATTAAAAAGAGAGGAAGAAAATTTAAATTCATTAACAGAGGAAAAAGATAAATACATAAAGCAGATTAACGAAGCACAAAAAATTATATTATTGCAAAATGAAATTGAAACTAATTACCAGAGGTTTATTTCTTATTTAGAACGTGAAAGAAAAATGGCAGAGAGTTTTGAAAATAAGGTGAGAGTTGAAAAAGAGATAGATGATCTTAAAAAAAAGATATCAGATGAGGAGCATGAATTATCCTTAAAGCAAGCCGAATTAGATAAAGAAAAAAGTATTTATATGAGCGAAAAGGATAAATTCATGACTATAAATCTTAAAATTCAATCAGTTCAAAGCGAACTAAAAGAATTGGAAAGAATCAGGGCGAAAAAAGGAGAGATTGAAAAAACTTTAAATGATATCAATTTAGCTATTGCAACTACAGAAGCTGACTTAGCAAACTTAAGAAAAAATCTTGAAGATACAAAAATCAGAAAGAAAGAAATCGAAGAAAAGATTCTAAATATTGAAAAATTCTTAAGGGAAGAGCAAACTATTAACGAACAATTAAAAGCAATAAAAGAAAACAAATCTAAGCTTGATATACTAAACGCTGATCTATTAAGTGAATCAGGTAAGATTGGCTCCATTAAGTTACAAATAGATGAAACCATAAAAATTATTTCTTCATTAAACGAGAGTTTGGCAATATTATCAAAAGAAGGAGAAATAAAGCATTGTCCAGTATGTGGTTCGAATATAAGCGAAGAAAAAAGAACAGAATTAATTTTAAATTATAAAAGGGAAATAGAGCAAAAAAAAGAATTTATTGAGGATGCAAAAAAGAAAATAGAACTTAGAGAAAAAAATATTATTGAAAAAGAATTACTAAAGGAGAATTTAAAGAAATCTATACTCTTAGAAGCAGAATTAATGGAAAAAAAAGCGAGCTTAACAAATGCAAGAGAGCAAACTTATTCATTGAATGATGAATTGTTAAGCATTAAAACGGCCGAAATGCATTATCAATCAGATATAACAAGACAAGAAGGTAAATTAATCGAACTATATTCAAAGAGAACAACTACCGAGAAGCAGTACAACGAATATTTAAATAAACTCTTAGCCGAAAACTACCTATTAACTTCTTTAGGAGAACTTCAAGCTCAACTATCCAAAGTAAGAGAAGCAGAAGAAAAGCTTCCACATGTTGCAAAGGAGCTTTTAACCATATCAAGAAAACTTGAAACAAGAGATTTTGCTCTTGAAGCAAGAGAGAAATTGGATGAACTTCAAAGGAAATTGTATAACATTCATTATGATGCTTCTTTACATAAAGAATTAAAGAGCAACATTGAGAATTTCCAGTATGTTGAAAAGAAAAAGAAGTTATTAGATGAAAAAATTCACGAAAAGGAGATTTTAACAACAACTGTAAATAGTTTAAAAGAAAAAATAGAGATAGTACAAAATGAAATGAATAAATTAACCGATGAACTTAAATTAATTAATGTTGATGAATCTCTTATAGAAAAGATCGTAACACTTAGGGATAACTACACAAGAGAAACGGATGCCCTTTTGTTGGATCGTGATAATCTTATCAAAGCTCAAGCCTTAAAAGAAGAAAATATAAAAACATTTAAGGAAATGGAAAAAGATTATATTAGCAAGAATAAAGAATTAGAAAATCTATTAAAAGACGAAAAACTTTTAATGACAGCATCTATAATATATGGAAAGAATGGTATCCCAGCCTTTATAATTGAGAATACACTGCCAGAAATAGAAGAAAAGGCAAATCAAATTCTTGATATAATCTCTGACGGTAGGTTGCAGGTCTATTTTAAAGTAGAATCAAAAACAAAGAAGGGAGATTCAAAAGAAACCTTAGATATAGAAATTTCAAGTGAAGGAGAAAATAGATCCTATGAATTGTTTAGTGGTGGTGAAAAATTTAAAGTAGATATTGCTATTCGTATTGCTCTTTCTTATGTGCTTGCGAATAAATCAGGAGCAAAACTCTCTATGCTTATAATCGATGAAGGATTTGGAACACAGGATAGAGAAGGTATATTTAGATTTATTGAATGTATAGAAAAAATTACTAATGAGTTCGAAAAAATATTAGTTATTACACATATGAACGAATTAAAAGACTATTTTGAAACACATCTAAGAGTTGTAAAAGAGAACGGTATTTCAAAGATTTATTATGAAAACTCTTAAAATTTGACAATTTATATTTATTATATTAAATACAATAATGGTTTATTTATGCTGAAAGATGGAAGATAAATTTGAAGATTAAAGAAATAAAAATTAACAAAGAAAGATGCAAAAATTGTGGTATATGTGTAGTTTTATGCCCTAAAAATGTATTAAAACAAAACATTACGCAAGAAATAGAAATTGATGACATTTCAAAATGTAGTGGATGTTTTCTATGTGAGTTTGAATGTCCTGATTTAGCAATAGAAGTTATAAAGGAAGATAAAAACAAATGATTAAAGAACTCTGGCAAGGCTCAGAAGCATGTGCTTACGGTGCAATAAAAGCTGGATTAAGCTATTTTGCGGGTTATCCAATAACTCCATCGACAGAAATTGCTGAAATATTGTCTTTTTTGCTTACAAAAGAAGGCAAAGTTTTTATACAAATGGAAGACGAATTAGCCAGCATTGTATCAATAATTGGAGCATCACTTGCAGGAGCAAAATCAATGACAGCAACTTCAGGGCCAGGTTTTTCACTCATGCAAGAAGGAATTGGATATGCATGTATGGTTGAAGCCCCTATTGTTGTTTGTAATGTTATGAGAGGTGGACCCTCTACTGGCTTACCCACAAAAATTGCTCAAGGTGATGTGATGCAATCCAAATGGGGTACTCATGGAGATCATCCTATAATAGTAATTTCTCCAGATTCTGTTAAGGAGATGTATTATTTTACTATAAAAGCTTTCAATCTTGCAGAAACTTATAGAAATCCGGTAATACTACTCTCAGATGAAGTAGTAGCACATATGAGAGAAAATGTCGAAATCGATGACAATGAAGATATAGAAATAACTAATAGGAAAACACCCACAGACAGAGAAAATTATTTACCATACGGAAATATAGTAGACGATGTCCCTATAATTGCTAATTTAGGTGATGGATTTGGAACAAGTATAACAGGCCTTGTTCACAAAGAATCTGGTTTTCAAACAGATGAATATTGTGTAGCAGATCAATTAATTAGGAGAATTTATCGGAAAATTGATAAGCATAAAAATGAACTCTTTGAATATGAAGTTATTAATGGTGACGCTGAAACTCTATTTGTAGCTTATGGAGCTGTGAGTAGAACTGTTAAAGAAATAATAAATTATTATGATGAAAATAAATTTGGTTTGATAAGGTTAAAAACTATATTTCCGTTTTGTGATGATACAATTTTTAACCTTACGAAAAATGCAAAAAGA
>MWBV01000045.1 GCA_002069705.1 Candidatus Diapherotrites archaeon ADurb.Bin253
TATTAACTAACTCAATCTTCTCTTTTGCTTTCTTATCTTGTTCTGCATTTGCTTCTGCTTCCTTTTTCATCTTTTCAATATCTTATCAGAAAGATTTGTTGTTGCTGTAATTTTTATTTGTTGAGATTTTCCTGTTCCTAAATCTTTTGCAGAAACATTAAGTATACCATTTGCATCCATATCAAAAGTTACCTCTATTTGTGGAACACCTCTTGGTGCAGGAGGGATACCTACCAACTGGAATCTACCTAATGTCATATTATCTTTTGCCATTGCTCTTTCACCTTGAAGAACATGGATATCAACAGCTGTTTGATTATCAGAAGCTGTAGAAAAGATTTGAGATTTCTTTGTTGGAATAGTTGTATTTCTTTCAATTAATTTTGTAAAAACTCCACCTAATGTTTCTATACCTAAAGACAAAGGTGTTACATCTAAAAGAAGTACATCTTTAATCTCACCAGCTAATACAGCACCTTGAATAGCAGCACCTAAAGCAACAACTTCATCTGGATTAATGGACTTGTTTGGTTTCTTACCAGTTAATTGCTCAACAATCTCTTGAACTTTTGGGATTCTTGTTGAACCACCAACTAAAACAACTTCATCTATTTGATCTAAAGACAATTTAGAATCTGATATTGCTTGTTTTGTTGGACCTTCCAACCTTTTAAAAAGATCTAAACATAATTCTTCAAACTTAGCTCTTGTTAACTCCATATTAAGATGTTTTGGACCTTCTGGTGTTGCTGTAATATATGGAATATTAATTTGTGTTTTAAGTGTTTGAGAAAGTTCAATTTTTGCTTTTTCTGCTTCATCTTTTAATCTTTGTAAAGCAACTCTATCTTTTGAAAGATCTATTCCTTCTTTTGCTTTAAACTCCTTAATCATCCAATCAATAATTCTTTGATCTAAATCATCTCCACCTAACTTTGTATCTCCATTTGTTGCTTTTACTTCAAAAACACCATTATCTAACTCCAAAATAGAAACATCAAAGGTACCTCCACCAAAATCAAAAACTAAAACTGTATGTGCTTGTTTTTTATCTAAACCATAAGCTAATGCAGCTGCTGTTGGTTCATTTACTATTCTTAAAACATCTAAACCTGCTATTTTTCCTGCATCCCTTGTTGCTTTTCTTTGTGCATCTGAAAAATATGCAGGAGTTGTAATAACTGCTTTTGTTATTTTTTGACCTAAAGCTTCTTCTGCATCTCTTTTTAGTTTCTGTAAAATCATTGCTGATATTTGTTCTGGAGTATACTCTTTATCTCCTAACTTTATTTTTTCAGAAGTACCCATTTTTCTTTTAATAGAATAAATAGTATTTGTAGGGTTTGCAATAGCTTGTCTTCTAGCTAATGCTCCAACAATGATATTTCCATTGGAATATGCAACAACAGAAGGGGTTGTTCTTGCACCTTCTGCATTAATAATAATTTCTGGTTTACCACCTTCTACAACAGCCATAGCTGAAAAAGTTGTACCTAAATCAATTCCTAATATTTTTTCTTGTGCCATAAATAATCACTCCTTTTTATTAAATATAATTTTTTTTATTTCTTTAAATCATTATTATCTAAATATTTACCAACAACAACCTTTGCTGGTTTAATTAATTTATTATTATAAAGAAAACCATCTTCAATAACTTCAATAATCTTATTATTGTGGGTTTTATCATCTACGTTTCTTGTTTCTATACACTCACTTGTATTATAATCAAAATCTTTATTTAAAACATCTATTTTTTCAATATTATATTTCTTTAAAACATTTTCAAAGAATGTTTGTAATTGAGAAAGATTATTTTTTGTTTCTTGATTTTGTTCATGTATAACTGCTTTTTTAAGAACTTCATAAAACTCTAAAAAACTATTTATAAACTTAGAAGTTTCTGTAAAAACAATTAAATCTAATTGTTTAGACATTCTTTTTTTATAATTATCAAAATCTGCTGTAACTCTTTGTAATAAATCTAAATACTCTTTTTCTTTTGAAAGATTTTGATTATTTTCAATAACATTATTTTCTTTATTATCTTTACTTAATTGTTCATTTGGTTCTGATTTATTTTCTTTTGTATCATTAACATTATTTTCTTTAGTTTGTTCTGATTTGTTTTCTTTATTTGGTTCTTTTGAAACATTATTTGGAATAGGATGCACTGATGGATCTTTTTGATTAACTGTTTGTGAGTTTTGATTAACTGCTTGTGAGGCATCATTAGAAGGACTACTTGTTGATTGTTCCTTTTCTTTACTAAAATTATGTTTTTTATTTTCCATAGTTTCTATTACCCTAATAAATCTTAATTTTTTAAAAAAAATGTTTTAAAAAAAACTTCTTTTTAAAAACAAAAAAATGATATCCTGAAATATATAAGTAAAGAAAAATTTATAAAACAAGATTGCCAAACTTTAAAAAAGTTTGCTTATTTTTTATAAAAAATAGAAGATTTTTAAAAAATAGTTTAATCAACAATTTCTAAAGAAATCTTTTCCCCTTTACTATTATAACATTCATAACAATCTAAACAAAAAGGAAAATAAGTAATAATATTAATATCTTTTGATGAAAAAAAATTAAGATCTGCTAAAGATGGTTTACCTTTACCTGTTGGATGAGAATGTATAGAACCTACTAAACTTAAAGACATAGGTGCTAAATCCAATCTTAAATAAGCAGAATGATCGTTTGAATAGGTTCCAGGAAGAAAATAAATATCTTTAATAACATGAGTATCTAAATCACAAAAAAGAAGAGCAGAAAACTCATTTGGATAAAAAGATTTAGAAAAAGCTAAGATTGAATCTAAAACATTCTTTTTTATTTTCCAAGACATAAACAAACATAAGATAAAAACAATATAAAAATAGATATTTTTTTAAAAAGAAAAAAAAGAAAATAAAAAAGGAAAAAATCCCTTTTTATTTATTTATGGTATTTATTGGAAACCTTCGATGATATCTATTAGGTCTTCTGCAGCTGCTTGTGTGTCTTCCCAGTTATAACCTGCAACAACAATATCTCCGTTTGTTGCTTTACCCATTACATAATTACCAGATTGGGTAAGCAAATCTTCAAGACCATATTGTATTTTTGCTAAGTTATTTGCATTTTGACCACCAACAATTATTTTCTTACCTGCTGGTGCTGCAGTATCTAACTTAACAAGATTTGTTGCAGAAAATGAAACTGGTGAAACTGCTGTACATGTTCCTGGAGTGCCTGCTGTAACTTCGAAATCTACTAACTTTGCACCTAAACCTGTTGTTGGGTCAGAAACTAATGCACCTTTGTTTGTCAAAGTAAACATCTTTGTGATTGCTTCTTGTTCTTCTGGTGAAATTGCTCCTCCAACAAAGATTTGTAACTTTAATTGATCTTTTGGAACAATTGCATAACCTTTAGAACCACTTACTTTTAAGATTGTACCATAATTTGTGTAACCTTGTGCCATATCTGTATCTGGATCTTCTTGGTCTAATTTCCAATAATAACCATTATCAAAATTACCATCAA
>MWBV01000046.1 GCA_002069705.1 Candidatus Diapherotrites archaeon ADurb.Bin253
TTCTATATTTGATTCTTTAATTATCCCATCATAAACTGATTTTTGTACTTTTAATACATATTTACCATAACTTGCCACTTCTTCCCTTAAAAGACTGACATCATAACCCTCTTCCAGTTTAATATATTTAATACCCTCAACCTCAAATGTTCTTTTACACTCTTTAATAACTTCTATGACCTTTTCCGCATATTTTTGAGGATTTAAAAACAAAAGATTAAGATTCTTAGACCCCTTTAATATATTAAATATTGTGCTTTTAGTTAAACTGGTTTCTCTTTCAATAAAGATTATAAGATTAAAAACCTTAGTTATCTCTGTTTTTTCCGATGCTTCTCTAATAAATTCCTCTTCAATTTCTTTGGATTTGATTTTATTTACTCTAACTTTTTCAATACTTATTTCTGGCTCTTTGATTTCAATTTTTTGTATTTCTTTAATACATTGCTCTATGAATTTACCATCGTCTAAATTTACAATATATTTTGTTTTCGGAGATACTCTATCCCATAAATTTTTAAATAAATCCCCTTGAATGACATCGTTTTTAATCTTGACTTTTACTCTTTTTTGTTTATCTTCAACAGGTGGTGCTTCTTCGCCAACTTCTTCCCGGTATTCTATCTGTAATCTTTCTAAATATTCCTTATAACTTTCATTTGTAATCACAGTCAATAAATTTATATCTCTATCCTGAATTCTATTCCCATATTGATCAACAGGCAATCTTAAACCTCTACCAATTTCCTGTCTCTTTTTAATTTCTGAAGAAGAATATGCAAGCGTGCAAATATTAAATACATTTGGATTATCCCAGCCCTCTCTTAATGCAGAATGAGAAAAAATAAACTCAACAGGTTCTTCCAATGAAAGTAATCTTTCCTTGTCCTTCATAATCAAATCGTACGCTGATTCGTCTTCCTCGATGCTTTTATCTCTTTTCATCTTTGAAAAATAGCCACTATGAACCTTCTTTACATCTAAATTTGAAAAATCCTGAAATCCTTTCTTAATGAGTTTGTTAAATTCTTCAACAAACATTCGTCTGACAATTCCGTCTTCTAATAGGTAATCATCAACCCTGTTTAAGAAAAACAAACTCAATACCTTAAGCCCTTTGGGATTTAACTGTCTTTTTTTATCTAAATGTTCCATTATCGTTTCCCTTACCATTAAACGAATTATCTCATCTTCATCTATTGAAGATTTTCCTTCATAAATTTTCACACCATTAGAAAAAGAGAGATACCCTGCACCTTTGTTTATTTCACTTGTGATAAAGCCCTCATAATAAGGATTGTTTGTTTTATTTGCTAAATTGTCGCCGTGTTTAATTGTTATCATCTTAAACTTTGTACCATCTTTTGTATTAGCAAAAACTTTGACTTTTGCTCTTAAACCACTTGAGGATGATTCTATTCTTTCTAAAATAATTTTTTTACTGTTTGCGGATCCTTCTTCTGTAATGGAAAGAACTTCTATTTTTTTAACAAGCCCTAAATTATAAGCATCATAAGGAGTTAGTTTATAAACAAGATTATAAACATCTCTGTGGGTTGCAGAATAGCGTAACACAAAAAGTGGGCTCAATTCAGATAAACCCCATAAAGTTGCTTCTCCGCCCATCTTTTGAGGTTCGTCAAGGATAACAATAGGTTTTGTTTTTTTTATAATTTCAATTGGTTTATCTCCCATTTTATCGTGAACATTATGGATTATATTTATATCCTTATTAAAAGCATCTCTGGTAATAACCATTATTTGTAAATTTGTATCTTGACCAAACATTCGAACCATTACTAAATTATCGGACTTATAAGGAAAGTAGATATAAGGTAAATTCTCATACAACTGTTTGAAATGTTCTTTTGTAATATCTAAGGTTTTTAAGACTCCTTCTTTTATAGCAACTGATGGGACTACAATAATGAACTTTGCAAATCCGTATTTTTGATTTAATTCTAAAATAGTTCTTAGATAGACATAAGTTTTACCAGTCCCTGTCTCCATCTCAACCGTAAAATTGTAAGGTTCTTTTAAATCATTTGCGTTAGATACTGGAAGTCCATTTTTCTTTTGAATATCTTGTAGATTTTCAAAAATTCTTTCTTTAGAAAGGTCTAATATATTAGGAATAATTTGGGAAGTATAATTAAAAGGTTTTTTGGATTGCCCTTTAAACAAGTCCAATATAGAATTTATAGAATCAATTTGAAAATCCAACTTTGAATCAAACTTTAGTTTAAGCATAATTATTCCTTTTGTTTAACCTGTGCTGTTAATAATGCTTTATGCAATTTTTCAGCAAATAATTCTTTTGATGGTAACTGTGTTAAATATTCAGCAACCTTTATTTTATCCTTTGGTAAAAATAATAATTCAACCTGCTCTTTGCCTTTTTCAGTGCATAAAATTATTCCAACCGGCGGATTTTCACCTTCTTTCATCTCATACTTTTCCAGATATCTTAAATAGAGTTCCATCTGTCCTTTGTATTCAGCTCTGAATTTATCAAGTTTTAACTCAATTACTACAAAACATCTCAATTTTCTATGATAAAAAAGCAGGTCAATGTAATAGTCAATATTATCAAGAGTGATTCTTTTCTGACGGGCTACGAAAAAAAAATCTTTTCCCAACTCAATAATGAATTTTTCCAGTGCATTCAATATTGCCTTCTCTAAATCTTTTTCGCTGTAAGTATCGCTAAGTTCAAGAAAATCTAAAACATAAGGGTCTCTGAAAACTAATTCTGGGGTCATCTTATCTTTTTCTTTCAATTCTTTTAATTGCATTTCAATGGTTTTCTCAGGTAATTTAGATAAGGCTGTCCTCTCATAAAGCATAGTGCCTATTCTTTCATCAAGGGTACGGGTGCTCCAGTGTTCTTTTAAGCATAAAGTAGCATAAAACTTTCTTTTTAAATCGTCATTAAGATAAATGATAGATTTAATATGCGTCCATGACAACCCTTGTAATTCTCTCTGCACTGCGGAGAGAATTGGATATATTTCATAAAACTTAACCATATGCCATAAACTTTGTCCTGCATATCCTTTGCCATATTTTTGGACTAATTCTCCGCTCAGTGATTGGACTATTTGTTTGCCATACTCAGCTCTATCAGATTTAATTATCCCTTCTTTTATTGTTTTCCCAATATTCCAGTAAAGAAGCACTATCTCCTCATTAATTGTAACTGCCACTTTTCTTCTTGTCTGCTCAATTAGACTGGAAATTTCATCAAAAAGTCCTTTATTTTTTTCAATCTCGTTTTTCTCTGCCATTTATATTACCTTTAATCTGACAAAAGCACTCAGATTTATTTTGTCGCTATCTGTTAATGCCTTGTCTAAAAAGACAAACATTTTACCTTTATACTTTGAAGTCCTTATTTCCTCTATGGTTTCGGAAGTAAATTTATCTTTTAAGGATATGTAAAGATCTAAATCTTGCTCTTCATCTTGAATATAATAAAATTCATCATCTTTAATTTTAATCTTTTCAATTTTAGAGTTTAAGTTCA
>MWBV01000047.1 GCA_002069705.1 Candidatus Diapherotrites archaeon ADurb.Bin253
TCCTAATTGAGTATCGTAAGCAAAATCTCCATTTGTTCTTGCTTTTTGGATTATATCACATAAACTTGAAGAAGGTAATTCTGAAATATATTTTGAATGGATTATTACATTCATATCTGGATTTCCACTTGTTAATATTTGATTCTTTCCAATTAAAAATGTGTCTAACCAGACTCTTTCTCCTACTGGAAAATAATAAAATTGAATAGAAATTACTCCATTATTAGGCATAGCGGAAATAAATTCGCTTGATAAAATTGCATTTTTTACTTTAGCTGCTTCTTCTGGAGTTAAAGAAGTTAATATAACTGGAGCAATAACACAGGCTGAACAAGGGCCACCACAATCAATTCCTTCTTCACCTTGATTTTGTATTCTGTCGTGACAGGTTGGAGGACAGGCAATAGGGCAAGGACCACCACAATCAATTCCACCTTCACCTTGATTTTGAATGCCGTCATTGCATGTTGGACAAGGTCCACAAATTGTTCCACCACAATCAACCTTTTCTTCATCTTGATTTAATATGCCGTCATAACAATCAGGAGGGCAAGCTTCACATGGACCTCCACAATCTATATGTCTCTCTCCTTGGTTTTGTATTCCATCATAACAAGTTGGACAAGGTCCACAAATTGTTCCTCCACAATCAACCTTTTCTTCATCTTGATTTAATATACCATCATTACAGGTTTCTGCTGGTATTTGAGAAGCAGAACTTTTTCCAAAAAGCTTTGTTGAGCTTGAATTATCAAATATTGAAAAAGAATTGCTTTCTTTCAGAAAAAAGAATATTGATAGGACTAAGATAATCAAAATAGTAGATAAAATCAAATATTTTTTCAATTTAGCTCTTTTAGATTTTCCCATAATGAATATTTAAATCAGTGCAAGAAGATTATAAAGGTTTTGAATTTATTTAATTCTTGAAAATTTAATGATTAGTAAGATTTATAATTAATTCTTAGCTATTTTTTCTGTAATATTGTACTAATGTGCCTGATTTGTCAGGCTTTTATATACTAGGCGAGTGTGCCGGAGTGGTCAAACGGGCTGGACTTAAGATCCAGTAGCTTTATGCTTGCGAAGGTTCGAACCCTTTCACTCGCATTTAGGAGATGATTCTCCTCATTCACATTGATAAGATGCAAGAAAATGCTAACATTCCCAAAATAAAAAAGAAAGTTCCTCTACTAATTAAAATACTTGCAGGATTTAATTTTATTTGTGCTCTATTTTTATTTATCAGCTTTTTTTCAATTATAATTGATAATCAATTTGAAATTCTTGTATTTATAATTGCGATAATAGTTACACTTGGTGGAACAATCTTGTTCTTTTTTGCTGGAAGGGGTTTATTGAAAGCTAAAAATTATGCAAGAATTATGAATATAATATTTGCTATTCTCGGGTTTATAATAACAATCTGTTTAATTTTGCTTGTTGCTAAACTTAACCTCATTATACAAGAAGCAAATCAAAATGTTGATGCAAATATTACCAATCTTATGAGTATGTTCAGAGTTAATGTTTTTTTACCTAAAGCAATCATATCCCTTGTAGTTAATTTTTTAATTGCATTATATCTTTTAATAGACAAACAAGTAAAAGAAACATTTAAGTAGAGAAAATAATTATAAAATCAAGAGGAGAAATGGTAAAAAGGAAAGTAACAAAAAAGGGTGTGAAAAAGAAATCTGAACCTGTAAAAGCTGAAAAAAAGTTTGAGTATCATGATGATGCTCCTATAATTGTTAAACTACTTTCAATTTTTAATTATGTTAATGGAGGGTTATGGGCTTTAATTGGATTTATTATTATCTTTGCTGCAGGAGGGATTGTTTCTTATATTTTACAGGTATCTCCTGAATTATTTGTAGGTTATGAGAGTGGAAGTTTAGTGACTATGCTCATACTTGCTGGAATAGTTATGGTTTTACTTGCTGTTTTGCATTTTTTTGTGGGTATAGGATTATGGAGATTAAAACCTTGGGCAAGAATAGTTTCAATAATATTAAGTACAATAGGAGTTATTGGAACAATTTATTCTATGATAATCAATTTTGCACCTACTCAAATTTTTAATATAGTGGTTGATGGATTTATTGTTGGTTATTTATTATTTTCAAAAGAAGCTAAAGAGGCATTTAAGAAAAATAAAAAATTAGTCAAATAATCTAGAGACAGATAAACCTTCTTGTGACCTGTAAATTGCTTCTGCAAATGTTGGAGCCATATCAATTATTTCTATTTTTCTGTCTCCTTCTTTAGGGGAATAATGAGCATTGCTGGTCATTACAACATCATAAGCGTTGAGTATATCTTTTGTTCCTTTTGTAAATAAACCATGAGTTGCGTAAAACATGAGTTTTTGAGCTCCTTCTTTTCTTAACAAATCAGCTGCTTTTATCCCAGAATTTCCTGAGTCTATAATGTCGTCTACAACCAAGACATTTTTTTTATTAACATCTCCGATTAAAAACATTTTTTCAATGCTTCCTGGTTTATCTCTGAATTTGCTCATTATTGCTAGAGAATATTTACTTTCATCTCCATTAGATTTTTTTTCTGTTTTTAAAAAACGTTTATACAAAGAATTTGCTCTTCCTGCTCCTCCTACATCTGGTGAAACAATTGCTAAATTATCTAAATAAGAAGAGTTGTTTTCTTTTAAGTATCTTACAAGGTCTGGGAAACTCTGAAGATTATCTAATGCAACATTTTCAGGATAAGCATTTTCTATTTGTGGAGAGTGTAAGTCCATTGTTATTATTCGTTTAAGTCCTGGTGAAATTGCATCTGCAACTGCTCTTGTTGAAATTGGAACTCTTGACTGGTGTTTTCTGTCTTGCCTTACAAATCTCATATAAGGTAAAACCAAACTTAAACTGTTAACATCTGCTTTAAGGCAGAGATTTTTTGTTAAAACAAGTTCTGTTAACCATGTTCCAGGGTTTTTATTTGAAGATTGTATTAAATAAACATCTTTTTTTCTTATATTGTCTACAACATGGGGGAGGAATTCATCATCTCCAAAGACTGTTATTTCTAATCTGTCTAATCTTACTTCTTTTTCTTTTGTGTCTCTTATGTGGTTTTGAATTTTTTCAGAGAAATCCCATGCAGCTGTATTAGGGTCAGCGAGTAAAACCACGTCTTTCATAATTGAAAAAAAAGAAATTGATTTATAATAATTGTTATTGTAAAATATATTTGATTTATGAAAAATGTTGAAAATGAGTTTCAAAGAAAGATTTATAAATATGACTTAATTTAATTTTTCATGAAAAGAGGTTTCACAGTATTTCTTGTTT
>MWBV01000048.1 GCA_002069705.1 Candidatus Diapherotrites archaeon ADurb.Bin253
AGAAAGCGTTAATTTCATTAGAGGAGACAGAGATGAAGAATCTGTTAAAACTAGTCTCTTTGGGATTAGAGTGGGGCATATTGTTATTCCTTCGAAGCTTCCTCCATTTCCTAATTCTAGAAGCGGAGTTACTATGCCAGCTTATTTAGTAGAATCGATTTATGATGGGGAAACCATTAAAAGATCTCTAAGACTTTTAGGAATTGGATATTTCTATAATCTAAATTTTCGTAATCCTGGTGATACCCCCTCTCAGTGGTTTAGATTTTCCTCGGGGTTTTCCGAATCTATTGGCGAGGAAAAAGATTATAAACCAATCGATTCAATTTTAAAAGAAATGATACTCGATTCTTTAAAAAAAGAACCGGAAAGAAGAACCTGGGAAGTCCATAAAATGAATTTTTATGATAGATCTGGCGGAAAACCCATTCTATTAAAAGAGGAACTTTTTCATCGATCTTCAACTAAATCCCAAATAAAAGATAAATTAATTGGATTTCGTCCTGGAAGTATTATAACTTCAACAGAACCCTGGCCAGTAAATAAACCTTATAAAGAGGTTTATATGTATATTAAAAAAGGAGAAAAATTTAATGACCAGGGAAATCCAATAATAGTTACTTATATCGGGGCTCTTTCTAAAAGAGATGGAAAATTAAGCCAATTCTTAATAAGACATAAGAAAATGTTGGGCGAAACAGTTATATGGGAAGAAAATAAAAGATCTCTAACTCCCGAAGAATTACAAAAAGTACAAAAAACTTTTGCAGAAATTCCAAATTACCGCAAAAAAATATACGACGAAACTGGAATAAAACCATCCCTAAACGAATCCATAAATTTTGAAAGAGGATTAGATCCCAAACATTCTATGAAGATAGGAAAGAAAGCCCTTATCATTAAGTGGTTTTCTGATTTAGGTATAGACGAAAGTAGATATGAGATTCTTCCAGACTTTTCTATTAAAATAGGGAGATATTTAAATTTAAGTAACACCCAAATAACTTCTCTTCCAGATAACCTTTCTGTAGGAGGGGATTTAAATTTAAGCAACACCCCAATCACTACTCTCCCAGATAACCTTACTGTAGGGGGATGGTTAGATTTAAGTAACACCCCAATAACTTCTCTCCCAGATAATCTTACTGTAGGGAGATGGTTAGATTTAAGAAACACTCAAATAATTTCTCTCCCTGATAATCTTACTGTAGGAGGGAATTTATATTTAAGTAACACCCCTATAACTTCTCTTCCGGATAATCTTTCTGTAGGAGGGAGTTTAGATTTAGAAAACACCCCAATAACTTCTCTTCCAGATAATATTTCTGTAGGAGGGAGCTTATATTTAAGTAACACCTCTATAACTTCTCTCCCAGATAACCTTACTGTAGGAGGGAATTTAAATTTAAGTAACACCCCTATAACTTCTCTTCCAGATAACCTTACTGTAGGAGGGAATTTAAATTTAAGTAACACCCCTATAACTTCTCTTCCAGATAACCTTACTGTAGGAGGGAATTTAAATTTAATCAAGACCAAAATAACTTCTCTTCCAGATAATATTTCTGTAGGAGGGGATTTAAATTTAATCAACACCAAAATAACTTCTCTTCCTCCTTCTTTAAAAGTAAGAGGACAAATCATAGGATTTAAAGGAAAGATAGTAAAAGAATCTTTAGAATTTCATAGAACTTATTCAGAAGCAGAAATCAAAGAAAAACTTTTTGGATGGAGGTCAGGACAAATATTAATTTATAATACAGAACGTAAGCACGGGGTTACTAAATTATTTGTTTATAATGAAACTTTAGAAAGTGATGATGTTTTAAAGCCCTGGGATATTCAATGTATGGAGATAGGGCATATGGGGGGAAATCCAAAATATGCTTATATTCATGTTGGATTTTTTCCGAGTTTAACTATAAAAAGAGAAAAAGATCTAAGAATTCCAAATTTAGAAGAAAGAGAAGTTATAAAAAAAGCTCTCAAAAAGGAATATTATAAAAAAGAAATTAAAAAAATCGAAGAAAAATTAGGAGTAAGAATTTTTGTATGATAGTAAGAGAATCCATAAATTTTGAAAGAGGAATAAATCCTAAAGTTGCTATGGGATTGGGCGTATTTTCTCCGGGTCGTCTTTTTAAATACGAGGATAGTCATGCTGTTAGACCCGAATTTCCCTCTGTTTTTGCATATATTGAAAGAGATAAAACATATAATTACTATTTTTATATAGGAAGATTTATCGATCCAAAAGAATCTTTTACCGGATCCAATTTTACATTTGGAGGAAGTCCGCAAAGTGATAATAGATACAATCTTCAAAAAATAAAGGATGATCACATGGTTCTTTTATCAGAAAAAGAAAAGAAAGCATTAAGAAAGGTTTTTTCTGATGAAAATAATCAGGATATTGTAGATTCTTTACAAAGAAAAATGAAAGCAAAAATTCTTTTAGAATCTTTATCATTTCAAAGAGGAAAATCCGAAAGAGAGATAAAAGATCTATTAGGAGAATGGAGACCAGGAAAATTAGTAATAAACCCTCATACAAATATAATATATGTTTTTCTTGGGATGAAGGATGAAGAAAATGCAGAAATATTTTCTCTAGGACATTTAAGAAATATTGGGAATTTCCCCAAAACCTATCTCAAAAAATATAAGAAAGTAACAGATTCAGAATGGACAAGAACTAATCTGAAGCCTACAAGAAACTTAAGGACTTTAACTGACGAGGAATATCATGTAGTAAAGCCTTCTTTATATCGGGAATATATAAATAAAGTCAAAGAAAATTTTGGCGTAGACATTATTATACCATGACAGAATTCATAATTAAAAGTATTTTATCCGAGGAACTTTTTGGACAACGTTTGTGTGAAAGTTTAGAAGATCAACAGATTGTTGAATACTTTTATCGTGAGCTTTTATTAGAAAAATTC
>MWBV01000049.1 GCA_002069705.1 Candidatus Diapherotrites archaeon ADurb.Bin253
ATACACACTAAAACAAAGTTTGAGAACTCTTCAATACGCTGTTCATATCCAGTCAACCCTCCAGCTGGGAAGCAGAGTAGACGGAGTTGGGTAGTCGGAATTATTCGGCTCTTGCGTAGGAAAAGAACTTGACAAAATGGAGTTGTAAAATAGGAATGTAATATGTCTAATTCACAAACAAAAACAAAGTAATTTATAAAAGAAAGAAGCAGGAATTTCAGGCATTATTTTATAAAAAAACAGTGGATATTTACTGCATTGCTTAAAGAGAGGATAATATGGACAGTATAGCAAAATTTCAGGAATTACTGAAAGGACTTTTCCAATTTGATACATCGGATTTGGATTTTGGCATTTACCGCATTTTGAATTACAAAAGAGACAGAATTAAAAAGTTTATTGAAGATGACCTCGTTACCAGAGTTGAGAGTTCCTTTGCCAAATACAAAACCGGAATAGACAGCAATCTGGATGAACAAATTGCCAAGCAAAAGAAGGAAATAACCGAAAAATTTGAGATTAATTCTTTTACACCTGAAGGCGAAATTATAGAAAAATATGCCGATACCAAATTAGGGAAAGAATATACGGAACTACGAAAACGGAAAAAGAATATAGAGCAAATTGAGGACATCAAACTCCAAGTGTTTAATGACCTGTTTAGTTTCTTTTCCCGCTATTATGAAGAAGGTGATTTTATCCCTCAATACCGCTATTCCAATAAAAAACACAAATATGCCATACCTTATGACGGAGAAGAAGTAAAACTATACTGGGCAAATTATGACCAGTATTACACAAAAACCGGTATGCTTTTTCGGGATTATACTTTTAAGGCATTGAATTATAGAGTTATCTTTCGTATTGTATCAGCTAAAGAAGAACTAGGCTCCAAAAAGGCAACTAAAGAAAGGTTTTTTGTTTTGGATGAGGAAAATCCCTGGCAGTTACAAAATAATAATCTGCTTATCTGTTTTCAGTATAGAGAATTAACGGAAGAGGAAGTTAAGCATTACCAAATTGAAGGAGGCAGCAATTCTTCCAAACAGGTAAATATAAACGAGCAGAACAATAATACTATTAAAGAAGGCATAAAAGATATTTACTTAAATAACCATTTACAAGATGAATACAATAAAATTGTATCTATATTGCTAAATCAGCTGAATAGATTTACTGCTAAAAACACTAAGGACTATTTTATTCATAAAGACCTTAAAAATTTTCTTTCCTCCCAACTGGAATACTTCATTAAGGACGAAGTTCTGGATATAGATACCCTGGAACAGGAAAGATTTCTGGATAAACATATCACCCGAGCCAAAGTGGTTAGAGATATCGGAAAAGATATAATTGACTTCCTCGCTCAAATAGAGAACTTCCAAAAACGCCTGTGGGAAAAGAAAAAATTCGTTTTAAGCACTAATTATGTTATCTCTTTGGATAGAATCTGCCAATACACTAATAATGAATTCCTCGCATATACTATAAAGGAAATCCTGAAAAACCAAAAACAATTACAGGAATGGGAAGAACTGGGCTTCGGCAAAATAGAAAAAGAAGAAGACCTCTACCTGAGAAAGGACTTTATTGATACCGAATATAAAAAATTACCCCTGGATACTAAATACTTCAGCCCTGCTTACAAAGATACACTTCTGGA
This sequence comes from Candidatus Diapherotrites archaeon ADurb.Bin253, assembly GCA_002069705.1. Taxonomy (GTDB): domain Archaea; phylum Nanobdellota; class Nanobdellia; order Pacearchaeales; family GW2011-AR1; genus MWBV01. Next base: position 1,664 of record MWBV01000049.1, read on the forward strand.
AAAATTGACAGAACATATAGACCTGAATGAACTATTGGACGGCTTAATTATCAAAAGCGAGAATTGGCAAGCCCTAAATACTATCTTAACCAAATACAAAGAACAAATTCAAACAATCTATATAGACCCTCCGTTTAATACTGGTAGTGATTTTCTTTATAAAGACAGATATAGAAACAGCAGTTGGTTATCTCTAATGAATGACCGTTTATATTTTGTAAAGCTTTTATTAAAAATTAATGGTACTTTTTATTTACATCTTGACGAAAATGCTAATTATTTCGGGAAAATTTTGTTACAAGATATGAATTTTCAGAATATACAAGAGATAATATTTAATACTAATGCCACAAAAGACGATGAATCAGATTTGTATGGATATAAGAGTTTTGGTAATAGATTTGTTCTCAAGCATAATACGATATTTTATTGTTTTAATGATGAATGTCTTTTCAATAAATTATGGAAACCTAATAGAAATACTACTAAGTTGAAAATAGGATGGCTTGATTTAATATCAAAACCCAATAAAGAACAACCTAATAAAATAGAAGATTTGGATTTTTTTATAGAGAAATATGATAGTGAAGGTTTATTAAAACTTGAAAAAATTGAAATAAATGAAGGTATTTTCCCAATAGGTGATTTATGGACTGATATATATTCTTTTACTCAATCAGAAATGAGAATATCAGAAAATATAAGTTTTTTAACCCAAAAACCAGAAAATATGTTAAGACGTATTTTACAAACATCTTCAAAACCTAATGATATTATTATAGATTACTTCGCCGGAAGTGGAACAACATTAGCAGTAGCCCATAAATTAAAAAGAAAATGGGTTGGAATAGAAATGGCTGATTATTTTAATGAATTCTATTTAGATAAGAGGGAGAAAAAAGTAGGTTTAATGGGAAGGCTAAAAAATGTTTTAAATGGGGATAAGCAATTTTATGCTATAGATAAAAAAAGATATTCCCATTTAAGTAATGATATAAATTGGCAAGGTGGGGGTTTCTTTCAATATCAGGTATTAGAGCAATATGAAGACACTCTGGATAATCTGGAGATTAGGGAACAAGATAGCGAGCAAATAGGTTTGAATTTATCTGATAAGTATTTATTCCGTTACTTTATAGATTTTGAAACTCGGGAGAATACCAGTTTATTGGATATTGAAGCATTGAAGACACCTTTTTCCTATAAGCTGAAAGTGAATCTGGAAGAAGTAGGTGAACCCCAGGAAGTGATAGTGGATTTACCTGAGACCTTCAA
>MWBV01000050.1 GCA_002069705.1 Candidatus Diapherotrites archaeon ADurb.Bin253
GTTAAGTAATTTGTTCTCATCTGTAAAATTACCAGCCATGCGGTAATCCATTTTTTCAAGAACGATGTTATTACCAAAATTTTTAAATGTGCCTAATGCCATTGTATGTTTTATTTAATTTTATTAATTAAAGAATCTAAAAGGTTGTGGGTTATTTTTAGTTTTTTCTGTTTTTTCCTTTACAGGAGTTTTTTCATCAAAATTAGAAACAGTTTCTTGTGAAGTACGAAGGAACTTAAATGTTTTAGCTTTCACTTCCTTTTCTGTTTTCTTTTTATCTTCAAAGTTTTCAAAGTCTTTTACGAATCTTACTAGCTTATGGTATTTTTTAGGGTCTTGTTGAATTTCAATAAATTTCTTATAATATTCTGAATATTTTGTACCTCCATCATCTTGGTACTTATAATCAAATAAAAATTTATCTAGTTCTTTCTTTTCTCTTTCAGCAGCATCTGGGTCAGAATGAATAGCTGTTCTAAGATTTTTATTGAAAGCTTCAACTTGAAGTTGTCTTTCTTTTTGTGCTTGTTGTTGCTCTTTAATTAATTCTTGTCTTTGTGAGTCAAGTTCTTCTTTTAGTTTAGCAATACAATCTTCTGCTTCTTCTTTAAAAGTATCTTCACCATCATCTTTAAGTCTGTTGATTTGTTTTTTAATCCACTCTTTAGACTTACCTATTGATTCATAGAATGTTGAAATAGCTTTTTCTTGTCCGTCTTCTGATGTCACATCAATTGATGCTACATCTAATTGCTGATTGTGGTTATCTAGAAATTGATTTACATCTCCACCAGCTTTAAGATATTCCATTAGTTGACTTGCTGTTTCTCCAAATTGAGAAACTTCTTCTGTCACATAATGTTTTGCTTTATTTTCTGCTTGTGCTTCCCAAAGTTTTTGAAAAGTTTCTGCATTTAATACTGTTGATTCTGAACCTTCCCAATCTTGCCAGATTCCATTTTCAATTAAGAAATCTTTAATAGCTGAATATTCAACTTCTTCTGTAGAAATTTTTTTATCTTCTACTTTTTCTTCTTTTTTTGGTTTATCTCCAAATAAGCCTAATGAATCTGAAGCATCTTCTTCATCATCAGTTTCTTCTTCTCCTGGGTCAAAAAAGGAGAGACCACCTTTTTCAGGTTTAACTTCTTCCTTCTCTGTTTTTTGGGATTTATCTTCTTCTTCCTTTTTTGGTTCTGTAGCTCCAGGAAGTGTATCTGCTTGTACTTGTGCAATATCTTCATCACTTTCCCCGAATGAGAAAGGAGTTATTTTAACTTCAGACATTATGTATTATTTTTGGTTTGTGAAACAATATTAAGAAAATTATATAAGATTAACAAATATGATGTATAGTAAAATAGACAGCACTATCTGTTACATTTATTAGACAATTTTATTTGAGTTCTCTTCTGTTTTAATAACTCCATATTTATCAAGAAAATGTGTAATGACATTAGCAGAATTATCTATCTCTTCTTCTAATAGATAAGGATGTAAAATATGTAACAACTCATGTATAGTTACATTAATAAAATCTTTACCTTTTAAAGAGGAATCTATTTCAATTCTGTTTTCATCTTTATAAGCTAAACCAAGAACTTTCTTTCTACCAAGCTTCTTAAAACCTATTCTAATATCATTATGTGATAACATTATTTTTTTAATTTTGGCTTAATTTTGATGTCTTTTAAGGTTTGTTTATGCTTTTCTTTTTGTTCAACAAGTTTAAGCTTATGTGCATGTTCATTCTCCTTCATATTTAATGAAGTGCTATGTTCTGTTTCTTTCACTTTAGCTTTAGATAGAAGTTTTACTTCTTCTTCTTTTGCTTTAGCTAATTTTTTAATAGCTTCTGCCTTAACATCAAATAACTCTTGCTCTATATCTACTTTCTTTTCAAGATGATTAATTTCTATGTTAGATTTTGTTTTAGCATTAGCTATATCCATTTGCTTTATTTTTAAATCTAAAGCTTTAAGTTCCAACTGTTTATCAGCTAATTCTAATTTAGCTTTATTAGCTTCTTGGTTTATCTTTTCTTGAGAAGCATTTTGAGTTTCTATTTGTTTAAGTTTTTGATTTTCAATAGCTTGTTTATTTTTTTGTTCTGCTTCTTTTAATTTCTTATCTGCTTGTTGCTTACTTTCTTCTAACTTACGTTTATTAAATTCTGTAAGTTGTTTATGTACAAGTTCTTGTTGCGCTAAATAGTTTTTAGAATTAATATCATTTTCTCTTAAATCAAAGTCTTTTTGGGCTAAAAGTTGGTCTATTGTGCTACTATCTTGCGAGTAGCTTCCTTCTGCACCTATAGCTGCTAATGTTACTTTATCTATTTCAGTTTTAGCTTTAGTGTCAATTTCATATTTTTTAAGTTGACGATCTTTTTCTTTTTCTGCAAGTTCAGCTTGTAACATTTCTTGTTCATGTTTCATTTTAGCTTCTTCTTGAGCTTGAAGGGTTTGTTGAGCATCAGCTTCTTGTTGTTCAAGTTTTTTCTGAATGTCAGCTAAAGAATCAAGTCTAACTAATTCAATTAGTTTAGACATTGGCATTTGAGATTGATTGTTTTTAAGAATTAACTGTTCTATTAAGTCTTTCTTTCTTTGCATTTCTGCTGTGTTATTTACAAACACATTTAAGTCTCTTAAAAGTAAATCTGTTTTAGCCACTTTAATAAAAGCTTCTCCTAAATCAGAAGTTAGATAAGAAAGTGAAATACTTTCATCTTCTCCTTTTGATGCTACATATTGAGCAATATCCAACATCATTTGAAGTTTTCTTCTTCTATAATTAGAGTATTGTTCAAAATATATCTCTGTTACAGCATAACTATTATTA
>MWBV01000051.1 GCA_002069705.1 Candidatus Diapherotrites archaeon ADurb.Bin253
CGCTTTCAGGCAATTGGTAGAAGAAAGAATTTACTATTATGCATTGGGGTCAAAACTGTGCAAAGTGAATACTAAGGAGCTTGGGGAAAGTATCACAATTCATGCACCTGAAAATCTGATAAGCAGTATCGCTGGCCAAAAAAGGTCTAATATCAATAAATTGAAAGAAAGATTTTCAATAAAACAAATATCCTTTATAAATAAAAAAGATGATATAATTGAAATATATAATAAAAATAAAAGATTATTCAGTTTTAAGAAATCAGAAGTATTTCAAAATTATTTGAATATGCAACAGGGGGATTTATGTATTTAAAGAAGATATATGTAAACGGGTTTAAATCCTTTGCGGAAAAAACTGAAATAGAAGTAGAAAAAGGTATTACTGCCATTGTAGGACCAAACGGGAGCGGTAAAAGCAACATATCCGATGCCATTAAGTGGGTTTTGGGGGAGCAAAGTGCAAAATCCCTCAGAGGAGGCAAAATGGATGATGTTATATTTGCCGGAACTGCAAAAAGACTGCCCCTGGGTTATGCTGAGGTAAGGCTGACTTTCAACAATGAATCGGGTATAATACCACTTGAATACAAAGAAGTAAGCATCAGCAGGAAGCTGTACAAGACAGGTGAAAGCGAATATTACATAAACAAACAGCAATGCAGGCTTAAAGATATAAAAGAGCTTTTTATGGATACCGGAATAGGAAGAGAAGGCTATTCTTTTATTGGACAAGGAAGGGTGGAAGACATTTTAAGCCCTAATTCTGATGTGAGAAGACAAGTTTTTGAGGAAGCTTCCGGAATAGTAAAATACAAGACAAGAAAAGAAGAATCTGAAAGGAAACTTGAAAAAACAAAGAATAATCTGGATAGAGTAGAAGATATAATATATGAGCTTAAGGAGCGTATCGAGCCTCTTTATGAGCAAAGTATCCGGGCGCAAAAATTTATTGAAATAAGGGACAATCTAAAAAAATACGAGCTTAATTATTTAGCTCATGAATACGAAAAACATTGTGAGCAGCTTAAAGCCCTGAAAAACCAAAGAGATATGTCATTGGAAGAAAAGCTTAGGCTGCAAAAAAGAAGAGATTATTATGCTGAAATTATTGAATCTCAAAAAGAGAAAATTAATGACTTACAGAATAAGATCAATGAAACTGAAGCGCTGAGAGATTCAAAAAATAAAGCTTTAGAAAAATATAAGAGCTTAAGACAAGTACACAAAGAAAAAAAATTGTTGTACAGCTCAAACATAGACAATATTAAAAATGAAATAGGAGAACTTGAAAAAAGGAACTTGGAATTAGAAGAAAAGATTAATGTTTTAATTCAAGAAAAAGTTTCTTGCGAAGAGATATACAAGAGAGATATAGAAAAATTTGAATCATTAAACTCAGATATTAAAGAATATAAAGAAGAAATTGATGAAATCGTGCAATCGATTGAGCAGCAAAAAAATGAATTGTTTGAACTGCACAAGGATATCAATAAAAACAATTCAAATAAAAACACAATTGAATCATTAATAATAAACAACGGAGACAGAATTAAGCATTTAAACCAAGAAGTAAATTCAGAAGAAGAAGAAAGACAAAAGAGAATAGAAACAATAAACAATCTGCAGGAAGAACAAAGGATTACAAGAGAACTGCTGATAAAAAAGAAAGCAGTACTGAAAAGCATATTGGAAGAATTAAATAATGCAGAAAAAAATAAAGAAAGGTTAAATTTACATATTTCCAAGTTAAATGAAGAGTATAACGGCACAAAATCAAAAATAAATATCCTGACAAATATGGAAGCATATTATGAGGGATATTATAAAAGCATAAAAACCGTAATGAACAACAAGGATAAGGAGCCTGTATTAAACAGTATATTGGGAACGGTGGCCGATGTAATAAAAACAGAAAAAAAATATGAAAAAGCTGTTGAAATAGCATTGGGCTCCGCAATACAAAACATAATCGTAAACACTGATAAAGAAGCCGAAGAAATAATAGAGTATTTAAAGAAGAATAAAATCGGAAGAGTTACTTTTCTTCCTATTAATATGCTTACAGAAAGAAGTTTAAATGACTTCGAAAGAGAAGTACTAAAGGAAGAATGCGTAATTGACACGGCAGACAATTTAATCCAAACAAATTCAAAATATGAAAAAGTCATTAAAAATTTGCTTGGAAGAATAATTATTGCAGACAACCTGAACAACGGTCTAAAAATATCCAAGAAGCTTGGAAATACAGTTAAAATTGTAACACTTCAAGGAGATGTAATAAATGCGGGCGGTTCCGTTACAGGAGGGCATATAAGCT
>MWBV01000052.1 GCA_002069705.1 Candidatus Diapherotrites archaeon ADurb.Bin253
CCCTGAAGATAAAAAGATTGCGTTAGTTGCAGCATTAAAAGCAAATACAGACCCTATTTTGTATGGGTATATAGAATATATGACAGGAATGCCTAATATCTCATATGTTTCTAATGAAAATATAGATCAATTAAAACAGCAATATCCATTTGTTTTCAATGAATCTATTTCTGAGCAATTTGGTTATTCTGTAGCAAAGAATGGTGATTATATTCTTGAATTTCCTTCAGTTATTGTAGTTTATAACTATCCACAAAATAAAGTAAAGAGTTTGTTTTATATCCAAACAGTATAGTTCTTTTTTTCTTTTTTTCTTTTTTATAAGGTGTAATTATGGATGTAGATGAAAATCAAGTTTTGTTATTAAAAAAAAAGTTAAAAATTATTAAACAGTATAAAGGCCAAGGTACTCAATTAATTAGTTTATATCTTCCTCCTGATGCAGATAGAAGTTCTGTAATGAAACAGTTAACTGATGAAATTAGTCAATCTGCAAATATAAAAAGTCAGCAAACACGTAAAAATGTACAAGGTGCTTTAAGAAGAATAATGAATTATTTAAAACAAATTGATTTTAAATTACCAGAAACTGGTCTTGTTCTTTTTTCAGGAGAAGTTTCTCCTGTTCCTTCAAAGTCAAATATTATTTTGATGGAAGTGGTGCCACCTAAAAGATTAACAACAAAATTATATTGGTGTGATTCAGCTTTTCATACAGCACCATTAGATGAGATGATAACTACTGAGGATGTTTTTGGATTAATTGTAATTGATAAAAGAGAAGCAACAATTGGAGTTTTACGAGGCAAATCCCAAGAAATTTTAGGCCATGAAACATCTGGTGTTCCAGGGAAATTTCGTGCAGGTGGGCAGTCAGCTGCAAGATTTGAAAGATTAAGAGAGAAAGCTGCAGAAGATTTTTTTAAAAGAGTTGGAGATAAAGTAAATAGTATTTTTGTAAATATGCCCAAATTAAAAGGAATTATTGTTGGTGGACCAGGGAATTCTAAAGAATTTTTTTTAGAACATGCTGATTTAGATCATAGAATAAAAGATATGATTATTGGTAAGGTAGATACAGGGTATACTGATGAAACAGGAATTAAAGAAATCATTAATAGATCTTCTGAGTTGTTAAAGGAAGTAGGATTTGTTAAAGAAAGAAATTTAATAAATAAGTTTATAACACAAGTTGCAAAAGATCAATTGGCAACATATGGTTATACAGAAGTAATGACTGCATTAAAGTTAGGGAAGGCAGAAACAATTCTTGTATCAGAAGATTTAGATTGGTTAGTCATAAAATACCAATGCCCATCTTGTAAAAAAAACATATTTGATATTGTAAAAGATGCTTCTTTAATGAAGGAAACATCATTTGAAAAAAAATGTCCTGATTGTGATGTTGATGCAGAGTTTATAGAAGAATTAGATGTTTATGAATATCTTACAGAAGTTGCAGGAAATATGGGTACACAAGTTGTTTTAGTATCTACAGAAACACAAGAAGGAAAAACATTTTTTGAAACATTTGGTGGATTAGGTGCTCTTTTGAGATATAGATAGTTTTTATGGGGCAAAAAAAATTAATTTGTTTTATTAAAAACAATATTTCTTGGGCAGGCCTAAAGAGCATTGCACATATTATTATTTTAATGGATAAATTTTATGAATTTTAAATATATTACAACAACACCAGGATTGGGTGGTCGTATTAAGCAATATGCTGAAGATTTTTTAGTTTCAGAAATAGGAATAAATTATGAAACGGATGTTTTGTATTTGCCTAATAAGAAAGTAGAGGATATTGATTGGAATGGGGTTTTTCAAAAGAAAGGTGATAACCAATTTTTGATTTTAGATTTGGAGAAATATAATCTTTCAACAACTACTGCTATAAATAAAATTGCAAGATTTTTAAGAATAAGTAAACAAAGAATAAATTATGCTGGGCTAAAAGATAAACGTGCAATTACTTCTCAAAGAATTTCAATATACGATCCTTCTCTAGAAAGGATTTCTATTTGTTTTTTTAGAGATATTAAATTATATAATCCTCAATGGTCAGATAAGCGAATTGAAATTGGGGATTTGTTAGAAAATAAGTTTGTTGTTACAATTAGAAATATTGATTTTTCTGAAGGCCAAATAGAACAAATTGTTTTTCATGCATTTTCTGAAATAGAAAAAAATGGTTTGATTAATTATTTTGGAGAACAAAGATTTGGTGGTGTAAGAGAGATTACACATGTTGTAGGGAAACATTTTTTAAAAAAAGAATATAAAGATGGTATTCTTTTATA
>MWBV01000053.1 GCA_002069705.1 Candidatus Diapherotrites archaeon ADurb.Bin253
CAGATTATTACACAAGACTTAAAAAAATGGAAGAAGAAGGCGAAAAGGCAAAAAAGGAACTCAAGTAACACTTGACAAAGACACTCATTAGTCGTATGTTCTTATAATGAAAATAAAAATAAACGATAAACTTCTTTACATAATTTTTGAAAACAATGCCGAAGAAAAACTAATAACAAAATTTACTGAGTACAAAGACACCTCCAGCGCATTTGCTGGAGGACGTTACAATCCAATGTTTGTTACCAATAAAAAACTTGGAAAAATTATAAAAGGAATTTTTGTATCTTACGCGGGATTAGCAAAAGAAATAATTTGTTATTGTAAAGACATGGACATAAAAATCACAGAATATAAAGATGAAAGAACTCATTATGATTTTCAAAAAGAAGAATTTGATTTAAAATCTTTTTTTGATCCAAAGCACAAATATGTTGAACATCAAACAAGAGCATTGACTGCTATGCTACAAACTAATACTGGTATAATTAAAGCTACAACTAGTTCTGGTAAAAGTAGTATAATTTCTGCTTATATTAGAGTAACTAATATGCCTACTCTTATATTAGTAAATAAAGTTACGTTAGCTCAACAGCTTCAAAATAATTTTATAAAAGATGGAATAGATTGCGGTATTTGTACTGGTCAAGGAATAAAATCTGGAACTTGTATGGTGTCTACTATACAATCTGTAAAAAAAGTCCCAAATCTTCTTGATTATAAATGTCTTATAGTTGATGAAATTCACCAAGGTTCTTCCACTTCCTTTCAAGAGTTTTTTGGTAGTATATCTTATCCATATAAGTTTGGTTTTTCAGCTACACCAGAAGGTTCTAATGATTATAAATTTGCTTTAGTAAGACAATTTTTTGGTAGTATAATAGAAGAAATTGGAGCAGAAGAGCTTATGAAGAATGAGGTTATAGCAATACCAGATATAAACTTTATTCCTGTAGAATGTCCTCAAACTATGGATTGGCAATCTGCTTATGAACAAGCTATAGTTTTTAATAAAGATAGAAATAAAAAAATAATTGAACTTGCTGAGAAAGCAAGGAAAGAAGAAAAACAAATCCTTATAATCATAAAATCAATAGAGCATGGAGAAATTCTAAAACAGCAAATTCCAGACGCTGTATTTGTTAATGGTAGAGATACCCCTCCAGATGAAAGAATTAAAGTAATAGATAATTTTGAAAGAGGAAAAATAAAAACAATTATATGTAGTTCAATATTTAATGAAGGTATAAGCATTGTAAAGATAAACGTGTTGATAATAGCATCAGGAGGAAAAGGATATACTGAATCTTCTCAAAAACTTGGTAGAGCTTTACGAATTGGAGACGATAAGAAAACTGCTTTAGTTTATGATTTTTTAGACAAAGGCAATAGATTTACAGAGAAGCACAGTAAAAGAAGAGCTTCTATATATAAAAAGGCTGGATTTAAGGTTTCTATTAGTAAATAATTTTCGTAGTTATTATTGGCAAAGTTAATAGAATAGGAACCTAAAAATGAATGATAAATTTCTTAAAATAATAGCGGAAACCTTAAATATTGAAGATGACTCGATTTTTCTTACTGAAGAAGAAATTCTCTCAGAATCAGTGTTTTTTAAAGTAAGTCCGTTTGTAGCGTTTTCTGCTTTTAAACAAAAGGCGTTTAATTCCTTGGTTAAAGGAAATGCTTTTTTAAAAATAAAAAAAGGAGCTAGTAAATTAGATCCTATAAAAATAGCAGGTGATATCAAAATAACTGGCGAGAAATTAAAATCTAAACTGGGAACTAAAGGAAAAGACAAAGATGATACAGTTTATAAATTTCTTCCAGAACAAAAGAAATTTCTTGGAGAAATGTACAATAAATATGGGAAAGAGCTTATATCGGAAATTCAATCTTTTAGAGATAACGTTTTAGCTCCTTACCAACTTATTAAAAGAAATATAAAAAAGAATAGAATTCTTACTTCTAAAGAAGTACATGGTATGTCTAAAGATGAATTTATGTCTGCTCGTGAAAGTGGAAGAAAAAAAATAGAAAAAAGAGCAACTTTTGCCGATGATACTAAAGTAGCTGAATCTCGTCTTGATTCAGCTAATGAAGCATTACGAAGAGCAAAAGATATATATGACTCAT
>MWBV01000054.1 GCA_002069705.1 Candidatus Diapherotrites archaeon ADurb.Bin253
CAATTTCATTTACATTCAACATTTGTTCTAAAACAGTCTTAAATGGTTTTATCCCTTCTAAACTTTTTGAATCTAAAATTTCAATAACCATTCTAGGCAATAACCATCTTAATCTAAACTTGTTTTCTTCCCTTAAAGACAAACCTGTTTGAACAATACTTAAAACTAAATCAAAATTGTCTTCTAACTCTTTAGAATATAATTCTTCTGAAACATTTGGAATAGGCAAAAGATGTATTGAATCTTCTGGTTTTTTAGAGTATTTTAGATACATATATTCTGTAAAATGAGGGATTATTGGAGAAACATAAACTAAAAGATTTGAAAAGATATAATTTAATACATCATTTGGTTTTTGTCTATCTCTTAAAAGTTTAATATATGTTCTACTTAGATCTTCTAAAACAAACTTTTCTAAATCCTTTACAACCTTAGAAAACTCTGTGTTTTCATATGCTTTATATCCTTCATTTACTATAAACGAAAACTTAGATAAAATCCATTTATCTTCTAATCTTAAATCTTGTTTATCTAAATCAATAGATGTTAAAAAAACAGGATCCTCTGTATAAATTTTTAAAAAATTAAAAATATTTTCTAAAAGATCAAACATTCTTTTAACATCACTAAATTTTTTTCTATCTAAACGAATGTCTTCGCCATTATATTCTTTTGCAAAATAATATCTTAAATAATCTCTTGAATAATCTGAAATCCATTTATCTAATGGCCTATCGTTTCCTAAAGATTTAGACAACTTACTTCCATGTTCATCTAAAACCAAACCGTGCAAAGAAACATGTTTATAAGGAGATTTATCAAAAACAATTGCAGAACAAATCAATTGAGAGTTCCACCAACCTCTTATTTGATCACTTCCTTCTATAGTTATATCTGCTGGCCAATATTTATCAAACAACTCTTGAGATTGAGGATAACCTATCCCTGCCCAACTTGCAATACCTGAATCAAACCAAACATCAAATACATCTGGGATTCTTTTTGCAACCCCATTTTTTGTTTTAAAAGTTATTTTATCAATTTCTGGTTTATGAAAATCCATATTTAAATCTAAATCTGGAACTTTTTCTTTAAGTTCCTTTAAAGAACCAAAAACATAAATTTCTCCTTTTTCATCCACCCATATAGGTATTGGAGTACCCCAATATCTGGATCTTGAAATTGGCCAGTCTGAAATTGTATTTAACCAATCATTAAATCTATCTTTTGCCCATGATGGATACCAAGAAACTTGTGTATTATTTAATTCTATTAATCTTTCTTTCATAGGTTCAATTCTTAAAAACCATTGAGGCAAAGAAACTTGCAATAAAGGAGATTTACATCTCCAACAAATTGGATAAGAATGAACAATTGGTTCTTCTTTAATAATTGCGCCTTTCTTTTGTAAATAATCTATTATTATTGGATCTAATGGTTTTACTTTCTGACCACTAAACTTTGGAACAGTTTCATCATAGGTACCTTTAAGGGTAACTGGACAATAAATTGGCAAACCATATTCTTTTCCAACTTCATAATCTTCTTTACCATGACCAGGAGCTGTATGGACTAAACCTGTTCCATCTTCTAAATGAACATATCTTGGAGATAAAAGAATTTTATAACTTTTTTGTCTATCTTCTTGAGATAAAGTAATCCATTCTTCTAAAAGAGGTTTATATTTTTTTCCTTCTAAATCTTTTCCTAAATATTCTTTACCCAAAGAATAATTTTTCCAACCAAAAAAATTGGTTAGTCTCTCAACTAAATCTTTTGCTAAAATATATTTGTCTTGACCAACAATCACTTCCACATATTTAAAACTTGGATTAACCATTATCCCTAAATTTGCTGGCAATGTCCAAGGGGTTGTTGTCCAAATGACATAATAAAGATGTGGGTCATCTACAGATTGCATTTTTACATAAATAGAAGTATCTTTTCTATCTTCATGCTCTATTTCATTAAATGAAAGAGAGGTTTCACATTCTGGACAAACATGTATTGGATATTTCCCATGATATAATAACCCTTTTTCATATGCTTTCTTAAAAGTCCACCATTCTGACTCCATATATTGTGGATCTAATGTAATATATG
>MWBV01000055.1 GCA_002069705.1 Candidatus Diapherotrites archaeon ADurb.Bin253
CTCAATTTAATGAAGGGTCTTTCAAAAGTTCTTCCAACTCCTCCATCTCTTTGGTAAAGTAGGAAAGGTCCTCATTTATTTCCTTGAGGAGTTCTTCAATGTTTAGTTCTTCTTCCATAGTTAATCAAATATTTGTAACACTTGTAACACTTTGTAACACTTTGAAAAAGGGTAAGTGTTACGGGCCCTTAATGGCTATAAAGTATTAATATATAATATATTATATTTATAAATATTATATTTGTAACACTTGTAACACTTTTCTTTAAAGGGTAACGTAGATTCTCATTTTGCATTCTCGATTCATCGCTATATTGCCTTTTTACCCCCCTTTTTTTGTTACAAGTGTTACAATTGCTCTAACATATTCTAAAACAATGTTTTAGGGGCCGTAACACTTAGATTCACAAGTGTTACATTTTTTATCTTCCAGGGTCTCCCTATATCTTTTTTCCCCGATAGATCATCGGTAAACCTTGAGGTCTTATCTATCCATTCCCCATTAAAATCCTCTTTTAGAACTCTTCCGATAGCTTTCAAAGAATAGTTTTTCTTTATATATTCATCCATTTCCCAAATGGTTCTTGCTTGTGTGATCAAAAATTCTCTATCAGGATGCATTAAAAACCAACCTTCTATTTTATCTATTATTTGATGATAGATCGGGCTTTTATTAAATTCTTTTACCTTCTCAAGAGCTTCCGTGTTTAAATCTTTCATATCAAACCATAGTCTACTCTTTTTTTCCGGATAAATTAAAGGGGTATTTTTAAGATAATATAGGAATGCTGGAATTTCCTTCTCTAATTTTTCAAGATAATTTGGATCGAAATTTTTTATAGGGGGGACTTTTACTACCCAATATCTTGTATCAGCATCACCAATTTCTAAGAATCCTCTTTCATCATTACTTAAAAGAATTATTTTGCCATAAAAAGGAAGACTTGTAATCGAAGCAAATTTTTCATTTATATTTACTTCTTGTTGAGTAGACATTTGTTTAATCTTTGAAGTATTTTCGTGTCCATCGAGCTTACTTTCATCTACCATTATCCATTGTTTGGCAGCATAGTGAAAATTGAAATCACTCTTTATATCTTTATTACTTATGATTTTAGCATTACCCCAAAACATTGAATTCAAGAAATCTATAAAAGTTGTTTTGCCCGTTTCATTTGTTTTACTTACCAAGCATAATACAGGCATTTTTTGTTTGGGCATCATCAGTCCTATTTGGACATAAGCAAATCCAAACTCCCATTGTTCCCCAAAAATATGTTGGAATAAGTGCTTTATTGTAGGAAATTCTCCTTCTTTTAATTCATAAGCTAAAGGATTTGCTATATTATATTTTTCATTTATCACTTGTTGGTAATTAAAAAAATCCGGCTCATTGCAAAAAGCTTTGAAATAAGGGATCTTTTTTAAAAAATTGGCATTTATTCGATCAATTATATTTGCACGTTTTCTTAATAGGAGTTCCTTACTTGTTTTTTCCTTCCCAAGAATGGATTCTTTTATGTAATTTTCTTCCCAATAATCATTACCTACAAGGATAAATGGATGACGTTTTATTTCATAATTTGAATCAATTGTAATCTCTGCAAGTTCGCTTATTATCTTATATGTAATGCTTTTTGTTTTTAAGGATTCTTTTGAAATGGGTTCTTTTTTCCCATAATTAAACCCCGCTAAAAATGTTTTCTTTGCTGCATCATAGTCTTTTATGAAATGATTTTTTACAATTGCTGAATTTGCTTCGGCAATAATCTTTTCTTCCGATAGATTTTTGGTAAACAATTTGCCAGCGAAATATCCGCCCATTAATTTAGCAAGACGAAGAACAAAAATATGTTTATTTTCTTTGACGGAAGAAAGTTTTTCTAGAAACATTTTTAAGTTTACAGATGGTTTTTCTTCACCTTCCTCCACAATAGACTCAATAGTTTCCATTGAAACATAAGAATAATCTACATCTTCTATAGGTTTAGCTTCCCAGTTATGATAAACATTTTCATCATAAGTCATAAACCAGGGCTGGCTAAATCTTCCTTGCATGGGATCAAGTTTGCAATCCCATATTTTATTTAGATATGGATAAAT
>MWBV01000056.1 GCA_002069705.1 Candidatus Diapherotrites archaeon ADurb.Bin253
TGTGCTCGCTCATGATGAGATAGATAGACTTTTTGACCACAAAGCACTGACAAATTGGAAAAGATTCACCAAAGATGGAGAGCAAGAAGTAGGAGAAATCAAAAGAGATGAAGACGGAACAATCCGTGAAAATCTAATTATCAAAGGGAATAATTTACTAGCTTTGCATAGTCTCAAAAAGCAATTTGCAGGAAAAATAAAGCTGATTTATATTGATCCGCCGTATAATACAGGAGGGAGCTTAGAAACATTCACATACAATAATGCATTTAATCATTCTAGTTGGTTGACTTTTATGAAAAATAGGCTGGAAGTTGCAAAAGAGTTTTTAACAGAAGACGGATTTATAGTAATTGCTATTGACCATAATGAATTATTTTATTTAGGAGCTTTAGCTGACGAAATTTTTGGAGGGAAAAATAGAATTGGGGTAGTTTCTGTTTTGAGCAATCCTATGGGAAGGCAATATGCTAAATTTTTCTCAGCAACTAATGATTATATGTTAGTTTATGCAAAAAATGAAACAAGAGCTAAATTTAACGATGTTGTTATCAGTTGGGAAAGAGCTAAAACTTTTAACTTGGAAGATGAAAAGGGAAAATATAAATTAAGTCCTTTTTTGCACGATCATAAGAAGGGGTTAAGAAAGTTAAAGCCTGATAACTGGTATCCTATTTATATGAGCGAGGATTTAAAAGATATTTCTTTAGAGGAGAAAGAAGGATATTTTAAGTTGTTGCCTATTTCAGACAAGGGGATAGAAAGAAGTTGGATGACCGTAAGAGAAACGACGCAGGAAAGGATAAATGATAATGAACTTGTAGCAGAAAAAGATGATAAGGGGAAAATTCGACTTTATTATAAATTTAGAGAACAGCAAAGATTATCAACTTGTTGGATTGACAAAAAATACAATGCCAACCATTATGGCGCTCGGTTACTAGAAAAAATAATTGGCAGAAGAGGGGTAAGCTATCCTAAATCATTATATTTGATAATAGATACCTTAAAAATAATGACTTCTAATGAAGATATTATTCTTGATTTTCATGCAGGAAGTGGAACAACAGGACATGCAACACTTGCATTAAACAAAGAAGATGGTGGAAATAGAAAGTTCATATTGGTTGAACAATTAGATGAACATATTGAAATTTGCAATGAAAGAAATCAAAAGGTTTTAGCACAAGAAAATATTGATGATTCTTTTATCTACTTTGAACTTGCCAAATGGAACGAAACCGCCAAAGAAAAAATCTTTGATTGTGAAAGTTTAGAAGAGTTAGAAGCATTTTTTGATGAAATGTATGAGAGGTATTTCCTCAATTACAATCTCAAAATTAAAGAGTTTAAAGAAAAAGTTTTGAAAGAAGAGAATTTTAGAAATTTATCTCTGGACGAACAGAAGAAAATATTTGTCGCAATGCTTGATAACAATCAAATGTATGTGAATAAAACTGAAATGGCAGATAAGAAATTTGGCATAAGTGAGAAAGATCAAAATTTAACAAATCAATTTTATAATAGTTAGAAATAATTATGGCAGATATATTTAGTGAAGAATTATACAAAAAAATTAATATACAAAAAGAGGCTTTAAAAAACTTTAGCCCTGAAATATTTGAAATTCCAAAATATATTACAGATAACTTAAAGCATTCGTTGTTTGATTGGCAGAAAGAAGCATTAGAGAACTTTTTATTTTATCAAAACCCTAAATCTAATCTTAAAAAAAATCCTACTCACTTGATGTTTAACATGGCAACAGGAACGGGAAAAACACTTCTTATGGCAAGTACTATTTTGTATTACTATAAACAAGGATACAGACATTTTCTTTTCTTTGTAAATCAAAACAACATTGTAGATAAAACAGAAAATAATTTTATAGACAACACACATACAAAATACCTTTTCAAAGAAAAAATCGTGATAGATGACAAAACCGTCAATATCAAAAAAGTGGATAATTTTTCAGATAATCCTCAAGGTATAGAAATCAAATTTACTTCTATTCAAAAACTTTATAATGATATTCACTTACAAAGAGAAAATCAGACGACTTTAGATGATCTACATAGCAAAAATATTGTTATGCTTGC
>MWBV01000057.1 GCA_002069705.1 Candidatus Diapherotrites archaeon ADurb.Bin253
CGTCTGTTTTAAGAAAACTTAATATAAAAGATTTTAAGTGGTTTATAAAGGAAAGAAAAAGTTATTATTTTGATCTTAGTGATGTTGGAGATTTAATAAGTTCTGGCTTATTTGAATTGTATTATGAACAGTTAGATGTACAAGTCAGTGATCAAGATGATTATAAACTTTTAAGAGAAAGTCCTGAGAAGAAATATAAAACTGAAATTGATGGAGGTGGCGTAAGTGTCTACTTAAGTCTTGCTGGAGAAGTTATATTAGATGTATTTTGCCCAAGCTATAAAAGACCTAAGGTTGTAAAAATTTAATTACTCTCGAGAGGGGTCAGATAGATAAAGATAAAAATTTAAAATAATCATTACTGGGTAATGAACCCCGTGGTCGCATCTCGACTGGGCTCACAAAATTTAGTTTTACAATGACACGGATGTGTTGTATTATATAATATATGAAAAAATATATATTAATCTTACTTTTAATAACAACAATGGTTCCCTCGGTGGTTTTTGCTTCTTGGTGGAATCCTTTTTCTTGGAATTTAAAGAATGTATTTAATTATATTTTTAATATTAAAAAAGAACAAGTAATAGAATCTCCAAGCCAAAAAGATTATATAAATGAAGATGAATTATCAACAACTAATCACAACACAACAGAAAAAGAAGATAATCTAGAAATATCTGATGGGAATGCTAAACAAGAAGAATTACAAGATGGTAAGATTAATATTCCAGAAAATGACAATCAATCTGTAAAAAAGGAAGAGATTAACAAAATAAACGAGGCTGTTAATAATAATATTCAGAAAGTAGAACAAACCTTAGATTTAAAAAGAATAGAACAAGAAAAAATTGAAAATCAAATAAGAATAGAAGAACAAGAAGAAGCAAAAAAGAAAGAAGAAGAGGAAACAAGGAGGAAAGAGGAAGAAAAAATAAGGAAAAAAGAAGAACAAAAAAGACTTGAAGAAGAGGAAGAACGCTTGGAAAAAGAACAAAAAATCTTAGAGGATGAAAAAAGAGAAACAGAAGAGCTTGAAGCTAAGGTAAAAAAAGTAAGATTGTTAACAGAAGAGATGGAGTCTATTAATTATGACTGTGAAGACAAGCGGTACGAATACCAGAAAGAAGTAAATGATATTGAAGATAAGTACTATGATGATATAGAAAAAATAAAAAGTCAGCCTATTATCCTGAGAGCCATGAATGCTCAAATTAACCAAAAATACACAGAAGCAATGGAGGCAATAGATCGCATCCAGACAGCATCTATTAGACTAGAAAATGAATGCAAACAAAAACTTAATCTCCTAAAGAGAGAAATTGATTCCATTCTAAGATAATATATAAAGAGTGATTTAAACTTTTTAATATAACAATAATAACACTTATGGTATAGTATTTATATGAGAAAACTATCAAAAATATTAATAATTCTCGGCTTGTTGTTTACGGGAAATAAATCTTATGGAATGGTCCCTGTTATTATGTTCCCTGTTACTGCAGATACCCCCACTTCTCCAATTCATGAGGTTACTTATTCTTGTGGGGGACAAATATATACATATGCAAATTACGAGAATTACAAAAGATGCCTAGAAAATGAAAAAGTAAAAGCAGAACGTGAAAGAAAACAAAAAATATTAGACGAAAGAAAGGAGGCATTGTCTCAATATGAGGATTTTTTTGAAAAAGTAGGTGTAAAATTAAATATTCATACAACGGAAAAACAATATAATAATTGGCTAAATAAATTAAAAGAGGAAGAAGAAAGAGTGGAGCTTAAAAGAAAAAAGAAAATCTTTGAAGAAAGAGAGGAAGCTCTGTCTCAATACGAAGATTTTTTTGAGAAAATAGGTGTTAATTTAGAAATTGATACTTCTGAAGAAGAGTATGATCAATGGTTAAATAAATTAAAGATTGAAGAGGCAGATTATATAGAAAGACAAGAAGATAAGCAAAAACTAGAAGAATTAGAAAAGAGAATAAGAGAATTAGAATCCCAAAAACTTGA
>MWBV01000058.1 GCA_002069705.1 Candidatus Diapherotrites archaeon ADurb.Bin253
AAGTGATTTTGAATTTATTTTTCCAATTCATCCTCGCCGCAAGCGGACGAGGTTTTCTTGGAAATTCCCTATAACCCTCCTTTAGTGGTAAAAAAACTATATAAAATAGTTTTAGTATCTTGAATAATATTCTGAAGGTCTGACAAAGTTAGAATTGTTGCAATATCAACTATTCTTGTTTGACCACCAGATAATTGTTTTCTCATATTAGCTTTTGTAACTGTATCTAAAACTCTAATTGTAATTTTATCTCTGACTTCTCCAGATTTAATCTCACCCAACGTATCAAATGATACTATGTATCTTCCACCAATCGCGTCTAAGTATTCCATTATTCTTCGATTCATAAATGGAATTGCTTCATCAATAAGCATACTTGGAATACCACTCATTGAAAATCCAGCTTTCCAGAACCTTAGAACATTATATCTATCTTCAATATTAGAAAGAGATTCAGTAAGAACTTTTATTTTTTCTTTGACTTCTTCTTCTTTCTTTATTTGTGAATCTAAAAGTGTGTTATCATATTCTTCTTTTTCTTTTTTATCAATAAGTTCTTTGGTAGATTTGATTTTCATCTTTGTTTCGTTGATTAGATCTAAGTTTTGCTGTTTCTGTTTAATTTTAACATTTACTTTTTCTATTTTCGGTTGTAGATCCAAAATAGACTTCGTAACATCATCTATAGTTTTCTGAAAATCAGACTTTGCTTTTTCAATCCATTTAGTTTCAATATCATTTAGTTGACTTAATTTTTCTTTTAATCTTGCATTTAATCCATTAATAGTATTCGCATATTCCTCTTCAACTTTTCGTATTTTATCTCCAATTTCTCTTTTAATTGACTCAATAGTTTCAGTTAGTTGATCTTTTTTGGTCATCAAGGATCTTATTTCTTCTTTTCCTTTTTCAATATCTTCTTCGAGCAAATTAATCTGATTGTTTATTTCACTTACTCTACAATTAATTTCTTCAATTGTATGCTTTTGAATACTTTGTTTACATAAGGGGCAAGTTTCACTTTTTACACCTTCCAATAATGGATCTTTTTCAGCTTTTAGATTTGAAATTCTATTTGAATTTACTTTTGAAACTAAATCTAACCTACTCAGTTCTACTTTTACTTCCGCAATTTCATCTTCCATTTTATGTGTTTTCTCATATATAGAATTTTTTAATTCATCTATTAATTTATTTGCTGTTTGTATTTCTTTAGATTTTGCCTCTGAAGCAGAAGCTGTAAGGTCAGATTCTTTAGCCTTCTTTTTACTTCTGATTGTGAGAATCTCATTTTCAAGTTTATCTTGTGCAGATGAAAGTTTACTTTTTAGTTCTCTCTCTTGATCTAGTAAATGATCCCTTTCTATTTCAAGAGATTCTCCAAACTTTAAATGTCTTTCAGTATAAGATTTAAGTTCTTGATCAAACTCATAAATATTTCTATTTAGATCTTCCAAATCAGATTTTTTTCTCAGATAGAAATTAGCTTTATCAATTTTAACTTGTTCAATCTGCTTATAAATTTCTTCTAACAGCCCCTCTTGAATTTTTCTTTCGTTTGTAAACTTTATTACATCCTCTTCTAATCCTTTTATTCTCTTACTTGCTTCATCATAATATAAGAGATAGTCATCAAGTTGTAACACTCTTCTAAAAATCTCTTTTTGTTCAGAATCCGTAAGATCTGTAAAGAATGTTTTAACCTTTTGACCGAATAAAAGGGTATTCATAAACAATTTTTGAGGAAGTAAAATTCTTTCAATTTCTGCTACTACTTCTTTGTGACCTTTCTTAATTTGCTCTCCATTCTTATAAAGAATAGCTGTATTACCAATTTTCTTATACTTACA
>MWBV01000059.1 GCA_002069705.1 Candidatus Diapherotrites archaeon ADurb.Bin253
TAAATAAAATGTTTTGAATTAAGAGAAATATTGTAAAAAGAAGAAAAGATATTTTGTATTTATGAAATATAATTTTGAAATAGTTGAGTTTAGTAATTAGAAGAGATGTTAGAAAAATGAAAACACCAAGATCTAAAATAGAAATAGTTGGTACAAGATAGTTAACATGGATATTATTAACTAATGTTTCTTCAAAAGGAATTGGTAGTTGGTATGTAATATTAAAAGGAAGTACAAGAAAAAGAAAAGTTAGAAAGGAGAAAAATATATTTTTTGTAAAAAGAAAAGTCAAAAGAAAAATAATTAAAAACAGTAAAACTGAAAAATATCTACCTAAAGATTCTTTTGCAAAAAAAGATAGAACAGCAAAAACAAAGATAAAAATGAGAACTATCCCAATATCTTTCTTTTTGAAAAACTTTTTTAACATTAAGTTATTCTACCATGTGAACACTTACTTGATAGGGGTGATAACAATATGTCTATCCATTCCCTCACCAACACTCTCTGTAGAAATATCTTTAAACTTCATAAGTGCTAGATGAATAATTCTTCTATCTGATGGTTTCATTGGTGGTAGTTCAATAGGTTCTCCTAATATCCTTGCATTATCTGCCTTCTCTAATGCCATCTGCTCTAGTTTGTCATCTTTTTCTTTTCTGTAACCACCGACATCAACAAATACCCTAAAATTAACATCCTCTGCTAATTTCCTACCTAGTATCACCTGAAGAATAAATTGTAATGAGTCTAGATGCCTTCCTCTATTACCAATCATATATCCCAAATCTTCTCCCTCAAATCTAACTTTGATATATTTCATGTTTTCTTCACCGTCTTCTATCTCAACAAACCTTTCACTCTCAATATTTAGAAGAGATGAAAGTTTTTCTATCTCTTCGTCTACTAACTTAAGTATTTCTTTATCTTTCATAAAGATTGTCTTAAAAAATTATTTCAAAGTTGTTGGGCAATCCTAACTCTTTCTTTTTTCTTCCTACTTGTTCTTTTTCTCTTCCATTTCTCTCTTTTTCTTAAAGATAGATAACAGGTTCTGTGCTCCCTTTTTTGTTTTATCCCAATCTAAAACCATGTATTGAATAATTAAAGCAAAAGATTGTGCAATCCAATAGATTCCAAGAAATGCTGGCATTTTAATTGCAAAATATGTTGTCATTGCTGGTAGCATAAAAGCAAATGATTTATTCATACCTTCCTGAAGCACTTCTGGAGAGATTTCCTCTTCTTTCTTCTTTTTCTTAGGCTTCTGCTCTTCTTTTTTCGGTTCAGGGTTTTGCATTAATCTTGTAAACTTTGTTGTAAAGTACTGAGCGACACCTGTTAGAAGAGCAATTACCAAGTAAGGAATTCCTTCTACACTAAACTTGTTTTCTAGCTGCATAAAGATATTGGTAAGTTCTAAACCTAAGAATTTTGTATTAATCGTAATCTCTTGCCCATTTGAAATCCATTCATGAATAAATGGGTAAATACCATTTAAATTACTTGCTGCAATATTTCTAATTACTTGAAAAAGAACAAGGATTATTAAAATCTGTGGAATAAAGGAACCTAAGCAACCTAATGGGTTATATTTTGCTTTTTGATATAATTTCATCTGTTCTTGGGCAAGTTTCTCCTTGTTGTTGCCGTATTTTTTCTGTAATTCATCTAATTGTGGCTTTAAAGCAGCCATCTTTCTAGTCATTTCCATTTGGTTTTTAACCAGAGGAAGAAGAAGTAATCTGAAGATAATTGCGACAATTATGATCGC
>MWBV01000060.1 GCA_002069705.1 Candidatus Diapherotrites archaeon ADurb.Bin253
TCCTGCCTCTAAAAGTGCAAACCTATATGCGTTTGCTCCATATTTAACTTCTGTTCTGCTAAGAACTCCATTTAAGACAATAAAATTTGGATTTCCTTTATAAGCTTCATTAAATATCTGTGAAGACTCCAAGGATAAGTCTTTGTTTAATAATTGTTCTAGAGTGTTCTCTTTAACATTGTAATGGTATAATCCTTTTTCTAATCCTTCAACATTATTGCTTAAAAAATAAGCTTCTATAGGATATCTGCCCCCTGCAGAAGGATAAAATCTTCTGGTGTTCTCAAGAGATTCCTCTGGATTTTTTATACCAAAAGAGTAGAATAATATATTGTTTAAAGATTCTAATTCCATGGGGGAATCTTCAAAATCCCTTATTGATTTTCTTGATTTCAATAAATCGTAAAATTCCCCTTGTTCTTCTGGGGTTTGTAATTGGGTTTTATTCATTCTTGGATATGTCTTGAAAAAAATCTTAATCCAATTGACAGGCATTTTGTAATCTTCAAGGGTTGTAATTTTCTTTCTGAAATTGAACTTGGTTTGTTTGTATAAAGTTTTTATGCTGTTTATCATTTTACATAAATGGATGTAGAAACCTATTTACCTCCTTTCCATTTAATTCCTTGTTTAACCTATCACTATGATAACACGGGAAAGATTCATCTAAAAATAATGGATGTAATTGGGGTTGTATAACTCTTACAACAAAAAATCCTGCATCTTTGAATACTGGATGAGTTAAATCAACATAATAAGTATCTATGCCATTTTTTCTTAATTTATCTTGTAATTCTTCTTTGGTTTTTGGAGGTTTAATTTCCTGTATATCTTTTAATGATTGGGGGTTAAGAAGATAATCTAGCTCCTTGATCTTAGCTAAATCATACCAATAAAATCCTCTATCTTCAATTTCTTTAACATCTTCTTTGGAATAATTTTTAGGGTTTGCTTTTTGAATCCATAAATTTCTAATCCACTGTCTAACCTGTTGAGACTCTTTTATTGAACCTAAAATCCCTTCTCTAGGGTTTACTGATGCGTTTAATCCCACTGAAATTGCTGGACCCAACCCTGTCCTATCTATATTTAAACACATAAAACTAGGTATTTCCAAATCAGTTGTTGTTTCAAAAACCTGCAAATCTAAAAGATATCTCTTGAAATAATTATTGATATCTGGAAAACCTTTTTCTAGATTAATTTTTGGTAATTGTTTTTTAGATAAGTAAGAAATCATATATGAATCTCTTTCAATATTTTCCATTATTCCTGAATATAATGCTTTCTCAAGAGATTCGTTAGCTGCAGCACCGGTACTTACTCTTGGTCTAATCATGGGTTCATTTGTGAAATCAAAATCAACATAAACCAATTGGGCGGGAACTAAAACTTTAGAACCTCCTTGTAAGTTTGTTGCTTCAACCCACTTTAATTTAGAATCCTTTATTTTTTTTATATAATCTTGTTTCCTGAAGTTTAAATCAGAGTCTCTGAAATTAATGAACAAAGAAGGGTCTAAAGCAGAGTCTTTAATATTATTATAAGAATCTATAACAAATTCTTGATTAGGGTTATCCAAGCAGTATCTTTCTATATATTCCCCACAGGATTTAATTTTAGCTATTTTTTTGTTTTCATCAATAGAAGAGCCTTCATATTTTCCATCTGGGGAAACACAAGAATACTGAAAAAATTTAGGTTCATCTGTGAAATTAAAGGTTCTTTTAAGGA
>MWBV01000061.1 GCA_002069705.1 Candidatus Diapherotrites archaeon ADurb.Bin253
CAGATATAACTTTATATCAGTTTGGTGAAGAGAATGAGGAAATTTTAATAAATGATTTGAATCTTTATTTTAATCAAGAAAAAGAAGGATTTTTTATATACTATTTTAAAAAATTAGATGATTGGTATAAATTTACAAT
Organism: Candidatus Diapherotrites archaeon ADurb.Bin253; assembly: GCA_002069705.1. Classification (GTDB taxonomy): domain Archaea; phylum Nanobdellota; class Nanobdellia; order Pacearchaeales; family GW2011-AR1; genus MWBV01. The sequence goes on from MWBV01000061.1 coordinate 140, forward strand.
TAATTTTGAAAAAGACATAGTGCCCGCACCATCTCTTAAAAGTTTTTCTTTCAATTTGAATAAAGAGAACAAGATTTTTTATTCTTTTGAAATCGCATCAACAGGACACAAAGATATTTATGTAAACAAAGCTATTTTAAACATATATGATAAAGATAATAATATTGTTTTAAATGATGCAAAGCAAGGAAGTTTTGAAAAAGATATTCCATATGTATTTGAATTAGATTCTTCTAAATTAGAAAAAGGCAAAACATACCATTATTCAATTACTCTTCTAAATGCTTCAAAAACATATGAAAGCGATAAAACATATTTTACAACAAAACCAGGAGATGTTTCAAATATTAATATTACTAAGATAGACACAAACAAAATTAAATTAAGCTTTGATAAAGGAGAAGGGTCTGATGGAACTATTATACTAAACAAAGATAGAAATGTAGTTTACAGAGGAAGCGAAACTTCATTTGAATACAATTTATCTAAAGAAGACACTTTCCTCTATTTCATATCTTTCAAAGATATGGATAAAACAGATCTTCTAGGATTCAATGAAAAAGAGACTGATGTTAAATCATATTTTGAGGAGGTTGCTTTAATCAATCTTCCTTTGATTGAAACAAAAGAAGCTTTTAATATTACAAAAACAAAAGCAACTCTTAAAGGAAATCTTAAAGATAGTGGAAATTCAAAAAATGTTTCATTATTTTTTGAATATGGAAAAGAGAGTAGTGTTTATGAATATGTTAAAGAATCGGATTCATCATTTGAAACAACTTTAAATGATTTAACTCCTGAAACAACATACTATTTTAGAGCAAAGGCATGCAATGAAAGAGGATGTTCTTATGGCGAAGAATTAAGCTTTAAGACAAGCATATTGATAGAAGCTCCTGTTTTAAAGAATACTTTTTTTGAAGAAACTAAAGATAGGTCAATTATTTCATTTGAAATCGCATCAACAGGGCATAAAGATATTAGTGTAAACAAGATTACATTAAACATATTTGACGAAAACAACGAACTTGTTTTAAAAGACACAAAACAAGGAAGCTTTGAAAAAGACACTTTATATACATTTGAACTAAATACTTCTAAATTAGAAAAAGGCAAGACATATTTTTACTCAATTATACTTGAAAATACTTCAAAAACAAATGAAAGCGATAAAACATATTTTGTAACAAAGCCAGGAGATGTTTTAAACATCAATATTGATAAGATAGATACAAACAAGATTAAATTAAGCTTTGATAAAGGACAAGGATCAGATGGAACCTTTGTTTTTAACAAAGACAGAAATGTAATCTACAAAGGAGACAAAACTTCATTTGAGTACAATTTATCTAAAGAAGACACTTTCCTTTATTTCACATCTTTCAAAAACATTGATGGAATAGATCTTCTAGGATTCAATGAAAAAGAGGTTGAGGTTAAATCATACTTTGAGGAGGTTTTGCCTGAAGGAAAAGATGTTTTTAATAACGATTACAAAGATTATCCTTTGAGAGTAAACAATATTACTCAAAATTCAAACTGGTCAACATCC
>MWBV01000062.1 GCA_002069705.1 Candidatus Diapherotrites archaeon ADurb.Bin253
CTCCTGCTGTAAAAGAATTTCTGGAATACTTAGAAGGGAGAGGAATAAAAGAAAAGATTATTTATCCAAAAGGAGAGCCCATTAAGAAGATAAAAGATGGACAATATAAAGCAATAGCTAAAGAATTAATTCCCCCAACGCCTACAATAATTTACGGCAATGTAACAGCACAATTTATTTTTACAGATCCTATAACCATAATAAAAACAACAAGCAAAGAAATAACAGATACAAATAGAAAGTATTTTGATACTTTTTGGGATATGAAATAAAATAAATCTTTCTAAAAAATACTCGGCAAATTCTTCTCCAATACATTTTTTAATTTTCCTGGATAATAATCATATTCTTCTGAATAATTACAATACCAAATACCATTTTCAAATATTACCATCCACAAAAATAACCATTACCTAATTCTTTTAATCTTTTGTATAAATATTTAGCCTCATCTTTAGTATGTCCCCTACCTTCAGGTAAAGAGGTATCTCCTTTTTTGAACTCTTTTCTCATTTCTCCTCCTCCACCTCAACCTCATACTCCTTATTATATTCTAAACCGAATGCTTCCATTATTTTATGAGAAAACTTCATTCCAAAATATTCTGAATTAAAATTTCTAAGATAACCATTCAATACAGCATCCTTTTTCTTACTATCAATAATCTTTACAATGTAATCTTTCTCTGTCTTAAGTTTTGAAGTCTTCTTTATCAAGAGGGTTGGCTGTTCTTTGTTAATGAATTTAGCATGGAGAATCATTTTAATTTAGCATAAATAAAATCATCTAAATAGACTCCATCTACACATTTATTTTTCCTTAGTATTCCTTCAAGTTTATATCCTGCTTTCTCTAAAACTCTAGATGAAGCCTTATTCTTGACTCTACTCATTGCACTTATTCTTTTGAGATTATATTTCTTAAAAACATACTTTGTAAGGAGTATTACTGATTTTGAAGCAAGACCTCTACCTCTGAATTTTGGATGTATAGCATAACCAATCTCTCCTTTATGCTCATGATGTTCTAAATTAAGATGATGCATTTCAACATAACCTACAAATTCCCTCAACTTCTATTGCAAATGACTCTCCTAAAGGTTTTTTCTTTTTAAAATCATTTATCTTTATTTTTAATTCTTTTTTTGCTTCATTTGTATTTTTGGATATATGAAGAAATGCCTGTTTGATATCCTTTCCTTCATAACATTCAAAATATCCTTGTAAATCAGAAATCCTTATTGGTCTTAAGATAAATCCATCCCATTTTAGTTTCGTTTTACCAAAAATCCGTATCAACTATTGCTTTATTTTTTGATTTGAGTAATTTAGTTACAAATTTATCTTTACCTTCATAATAAACCATTTCACCGTCATTGTCTTCAATTAATTCTCCTTTCGGATTCTTATAAAGGAACTTTCTGATTCCATTTCTTTCTATCTTATAACCTACTTTTTCAAAGAATCTTATATTATGTGTGCTTGTAAAAGCAATTCCTGTTTTTCCTGTCTTCTTTAATTTAGTAATTCTTGCTTCATTAAGTACTCTTCCATATCCTTTTCCTTTTTCAAGAGACAAATCTCTTCCAATACCATAAATAACATATTTTTTACCATCAAGTTCAACTTTTACAGGTTTCATCATTCCAAATGCCTTAATCTCTCCGTTA
>MWBV01000063.1 GCA_002069705.1 Candidatus Diapherotrites archaeon ADurb.Bin253
AGCTTCTATTTCAGATTGAGTAGTAGATGCTTCTTCTAATGTTTTTAGTTCTGCATCATATTTAGCATTGATTTTGTCCGCTACAGTTTTGCCATCCATATTAGAATCATAGTTCACGATAGCAGTTACTTTAGCAGGTTGAACCATTTCACCTTTGTAGTTTACTTGTGGTCTTGATACACTTGTAATTATTTCTTCTCCTGTTTCAGAATTTTCATTACTACTTTGTTTACGGTCAACGAGAACATTCATACCAGTATGGTATTTTTTTCCTTGTAAATTAGCTATTTCAATATTTAATTCTTTTAGTTTATTTTCTAATTGTTCTATTTCTTCAAGAATTTCTTTTGTGGCTAAAGTTGGATTTTCTCTTAATGTTTCTTTAAGTGAATTTAAACTGTTTACAATATTTAAAATTCCAGATTTTTTTATTTTATTTATTGTTGCATTTCTAGTGGCAGTTTCTAAAGTATTATGTTGAGTTTTTTCTTCTGCTATTTCTTCTTGTGTAGGTTCTAAATCTTCACTAAAAGGTTGTCTTATACCTTCTAAATGTTTTTCAACTTGTTTTTTACCTGTTGTTTTTAATTTTTCATCCCTTTCCTTGTTTATTCTTTCTATATCAGCTTTTTTAGCTTCTATATCTGAAACTTCTTCAATTTGTTTTGGTTTACCAAATACGGCTTCAAGGTCTTCTTGTGGAGAAAATCCTTCTAAATCTTCTGGTTTAATAGGTTCTATACCTTGTGGTTCTTCTAGACTCTCTTTAGATTTTTTTTCTTTTTCATTAAATAAATATGGTTTTACATCATTAACATCAGAAACTGTTGTTGATTCTGTTGTTTTTTCAAACTTTCTTGAAAGTTTTAATCTACCATCTTCTGTTAATCCCTCTACATTCCAATAGCTATTTCCTTCATCTAAGGTTACTTGTTCTCCTTTTTTAAATGTGACTGAATTAACACCATCTGTAAATGTTACATTCTTTTCTTCATTTAATAAATCATTTTCCCTTTCTAGTATTTTTTTCCTTAGTTGTTTACCTTCTTTAGAAAGTTCTGCATCATCTTGTATTTCAATACGAAGTTTTTCTAATTCTTCTTGAGAAGCTGTAGATATTCTTTTTTCAAATGTTTGTAAAGGAGTTAATACAGCAATTTCTTCCTGTTTTGGTTCATTAATTAAAGATTCTTGTGTTGTTGTTACAGGTTTATTTTGTAATTTTTCAATGTTTGTATTTACAAGATTAATTTTTTCTTTAATTTTATCTACTAATTTTTCATAACCTTTTTTATTTTCAAATTCTTTTAAAGAATTATCTAAGGATTTACCAATAGTTGACAATATTGAAATATCTTGAGAATTATATTCAAAAGATTCTATACCTGATTCTATTTTCTTAGCAAGAAACTGAATTGGATTTACTTCTTTTAAAGCATCTAATATAGCAACTCTATTATTAACTTCACTTATATATTCTAAAGATTTGTTTAATTCTCCTTCTTCTTTTTTTGTTAATTCTGGTTTTTTACCTAGAGAATTTATTGTTTGAGTAGCTGTAAAATATTCTATTTTTTCATGCTCTGTATCTAATTTAGCTAATATAGGTAAAGCTTGTTTATAAGTGTTAGCTAAATTAGTGTAAGTGTTTTTTACTACATCCCAAACT
>MWBV01000064.1 GCA_002069705.1 Candidatus Diapherotrites archaeon ADurb.Bin253
TATTTCTCATCTGAGATAAAAGGTGTAATATTTCCAAAAGCATAATGAATTTCTTTTAGATGAATTATCTCTAGGAAAATTGTTCTCAGTCCTTTAACTCCTTTTAATATTTCTACTTTTGCCTCAGAAGATTTTTCTTTTAAGGAATTTAATGTAGGAATTATCTTTTCAAATTCCTTATTTTTTTGTTCCAAATCCTTAAGTATTATCTCTGGATTTGTTGCAAGGTAATATTTCTTACCATTTTCTTCAAAATAGCTTGCCCATCCTTTCTGAATTAATCTTTCCAAGACATCATAAATTGTCCTTCTCTCAACAAAAGTCTTTTTCATTATCTCAGCAAGATTGGCCTTTCCAAGTTTCATTAATGTAAGATAAATCTCTGCATCTTTATCACTAAAACCTATTGAAATAAGCTGTTTTTTCATAAATAACACAATAATTTTAACTTTATAAAAGTATGGGAAATAAATTCCCACATAAATTTAAGTAGTTTATTTGAGCTGGAAATTCAAGATGAAACATCTACATAAATAGATGTAAGGAGGAATAAGAAAAATGAAATACGAAAAAACAATATTGAAAGATTTTCCAGACAATAGTGTTTTTTGCGCTTTTGTTGGAATACCATGGAATAATGAGCTAGCTAATGCTGCAAGTCTTGCAGGTTATTGGTGGAAATACTTTCCAAAAGTTAGGGATTTTAAGGATTATTTTGAAAAAAATATAATCCCCAATTCCCATAAAGAATATTTTAAAAAAGATTGGAACACCCCATCTGAAATAGACATTTTAATGACCTCTGCAGGATATAAATATTCAGGATACAATAGAGATAATTTTATTCCATTAGATGAAGCAAAATATTGTACTTTAGACGGATTAAGATATTTTCAGAAAAGGAAGGATAAACCAGAGCCCTATTTTCAGGGATTACAATTAATAAGGGAAGTTAAGTCAAATAAACTAATTAAAAATCTTGCTGTATATGATGATATCCCAAAGGTTCAGGTAGATATGTTGGGTGCAGACTTTATTCCGAAATGGAAAGATGATCGTGAAGAAATTCCTTACAATTTTTATGAATATCTTAGAACTAAGAATACAAGTTATTTTGATAGATAATCAGAAATAAACCTCCTTGCATGGGAATATAATATCTTCACTCATTATAGATGTTTCGAATTTTCTGAACATCTTTGGATTAGTCTTAGTTAAGTCATTTATTGTATTTGTATATTCTTCAAAGTTCTTTGCAAAGATAATAAATTCAAAATCCCAAGGAGCTATCTGCTTTACAATATTTATTATCTTATCACTCTTTTCAGCGTATTTCATGACATTATCAATTTCCTCTTTAGCATAAGAACCAAGATAAATGAAAGTTTTGTATAATTCATATCCAATCTTTCTGTAATCAATGTAAATTGTATATCTAACAATTACACCTAATTTTTCTAATTTTTTTATCCTGCTTCTTACTATATCTATTGTAGATTTGGTTTTGAAGGCAAGTTCAGATAGATTAATTTTTGAATTATTGTACAGTTCCTTGAGGATTTTCTTTTCTATATCTTCTAATTCATAGTTTTCAATATTTTCTGTAAATGTTATAAGAGAAGAATTTCCTTTTGCAAGAAAGGTTTTTTCATGC
>MWBV01000065.1 GCA_002069705.1 Candidatus Diapherotrites archaeon ADurb.Bin253
AACAACTTAAAGAATTTATGGGATGATAAATAAGGATAAAGTTTTAGATGCTGTTATTTCTGAAGTGTATTTTGAACAAGGATCTTTATTTCCTGAAGAAGTAAAAGCGGATATAGATAATATAAGAAACTCTATAGCATGGGGGACTTATTTTGTAAAGTTTATGGATGATTTATATGGGGAAGGTGGATATGGTTCTCCTTGGGATAGACTTGAGAAGGATAAAAAAGTGGTTAATGGAATTCTAAAAGAGATGAAAGCTAAAGTAGTTAATTTAAAAAGTGAGGAATTATATTTCGCTTCATCCGTAAATTATAAAAAATTAATTGAGGATCCTTTTATTTCTTATATTGCTGAGAATCAAAAAATTCCTGCACAAGCAGAAGCAATTTATTCAGAAAAACCCAAATATGTTCCGGGGTTTGTCCCAGCATATCCAAATAATATAGAAAAATTCTTTATATATTATTACTATGTAAAAGCTATGAAAGATAATTTAGAAAATCCTTTAGCTAAAAAATTTAGAGAAGCAATGATGTCTTTTATATCGGAGTCAGAAAAATCCATGGAACAATGGTTTAAACCAAAAGGAAAATGAAAACAGATTTAATTTTAAAAGCTTTATGCTTTGATGTTGAAGAAGATATTGCTAAAATAAAAAGAAAAATATCTTTTTATCATTGGATAGTTAGTCAATATGAAATTCTTTTAACGATTTATGATGACCCCAATATTAAAGAATTAATAAGCATCACAAATAAAGAAAGAGAAAAAATAGAACAAAAAGTTGTAAATCTTGCAGAAATAAAATTATTTGAAAGAGGAGGAGATATAAAAACTTCTATTGGAATAGGATTTGGTAATTTTGCTTCTGATTACAAAAATAATTTCGCTAATAATATTTTAAATAAAGCCCATGGGATGTTAGATTCTTATGGATTAAGTTCTTATGTAGATTTTCATATTGCTCGTTCCGTTGCATGGAAAGGTGTTTATGAAGTTTTAATGGGGGCAAAAAATCAAAATATTTATAATATAGAAGAAGATGATTTTTTATGGGCTAATGATTATCCAGATGAAATGATTGGAATAAGATACTCTACAAGTATGCCTTTCTAATTAATCAATTTTTAACTTTCTTAACAATTTTTTAAACCAGAATCAAACCAAATATATTGTATAATATAAAAATTCAAAATTATGACTACAAGAGATCAGTTTCATTCCCGTTTAGATAAGATTTTAAATGTCTTTCTAAAAGATGAAACCCCAGTTCAGTTAGAACAAAAAACTCTCGAAGACGGAACAGTGATTGAATACGAATCATTGGAAGTCGGAAAACCTGTCATGGTTATCGTTGAAGGACAAGATCCAACTCCTCTTGCAGATGGTGAATATGAACTCGACGACCAGATCATGGTAATTGCTGAAGGTAAAATCGCTGAAATTAAGCCAAAAGAGGAAGAAGAAAAACCAGCTGAAGAAGAAGAAACTCCTGTTGAACAAGAAGTTGATAACGTCGAAGCTATTTTTAATCTTGAAAAACTAAAAGGTTTAATCGATCTTACCAAAGACGGTTTTCATACTATTTCATTGAGTGTTTCTAATGGCAAAATTGAATGGGGAAACATCTATTCAGAAT
>MWBV01000066.1 GCA_002069705.1 Candidatus Diapherotrites archaeon ADurb.Bin253
TTCAAAAATGGCTCACCCATACCCATAAAAACAATGTTAGTTGGCTTTCTGTAATACCTTGAGAAAAGTAAAACCTGTTCCAATATTTCATCAATTTCAAGATTTCTTTTGAATGATTTTCCTGTTGCACAAAATAAACAGCCCAAAGGACAACCAACTTGGCAAGAAACACAAACAGTAGCTCGCTTTTGATCGTGCTCCATTAAGACAGTTTCTATTTTAGAACCATCTTTCAATTCAATAACTGCTTTTTTTGTATTTTTATCTTTGAATATCCTATGTTTAATTTCTAAAGGAAAACTCTCCTTTAGCTCTCGCCTCATTTCTAAAGGTAAAACTGTAGCATCGTCCCAATTGCTAATTAAGTCCTTGTATAGTAATCTTTGAATTTGTTTTAATCTGTATCCTTCAATCTTCATTTTTTTGTGGTAAAATATTTTCACTCTTTATTTTCTCTACGATACCAGTAAGTTTTCTATCTCTCACCGTTGAGACCTTATCAAATTGACTAGAAACGTCTCTTATCTTCTTCCCTAAAGAATCAACTTCTTGATTATACTTGTCATATTCAATCTCAAACTTTTTAACTAATTTAATAATTTCAAACATATTCTCTTGATACTGAAAGTTCTTATATGACTGATATATCATTCTTAAAATAGCTGTAAAACTAAATGGTCCTGCTAAGATCACTTTCTTTGTCATCGCATCAGCCCAAACATCACTCATTTGATCGTATATAAAGCTAAATATCATTTCGTTAGGAACAAATAGGATTACAAAATCAACAGTGTTTTCTTCGGGATTGATATAGTCTCTATTGGATATTTCATTTATTCTATTACTAACATCTCTTTCAAATTGTTTTTTATAATCCTTTTTCTTTTCTTTATTATCTTCCTCAGTAAACTTAATAAAATTATCTAAGGGAAACTTAACATCAATATTAACCTTTGTTTTGTCAGGTAAATAAATTGTAAAATCAGGTCTGTTTGAAGAAGACCTATCTCTATTAACATTTACCTCATAGTTTTGTCCTTTTACAAATCCGATCGTTTTTAAAAGATTCTCTGCAATTTCTTCTCCATACTTTCCCCTTAATTGATTATTAGATAATATATTTTTAAGACCTTCTGTTGATTCTCTAAGTCCCTCTGTTGTAATTTTGTATTCTCCTAATATTGTTTTTAAGGAATTAAACTCTCCAATTCTTTCTTTTTCTACGCTGTCTAACTCTTTATGCATTCTTTCAATTAAGTCCTTGATTGTTTCTCTATTGTTTTTAATTGATTCATTAATTAGTTCTTTTTTAGAATCAATCTGTTCTAACATTCTTTTTCTTTCTTCTTCATTAATTTTAGCATTCTCCTTTATCAATCTATGAAAAAGAAAATATGAAAAGAAACATATAATTGCTAGTGAAGATATTAAAATAATAATTGATTCTGTTGCCATATTGACTTTATAAAATGATTATATATAATATACTTAATACATACGAAAAAAACCCTTTTAAGATTCTGTGCTTAACGGGGGTTTTTTCATTTTCTTTCTCTAATTAAGAAAACCTTATCACCTTTTTTAACTGGAGAGTTAAATATTACAGCAACTT
>MWBV01000067.1 GCA_002069705.1 Candidatus Diapherotrites archaeon ADurb.Bin253
TTGAAATTTGGAGAGGTAACTAAAATTCCTCTTGCAATTTCTTTAGTACAGGAAGAGTTTGACGAAATGAAAGAAAAATAAGTTCAATAGTTTGGAAAGATAATCAGTATGTTGTATATTTACGTTATTAAATTTAACTAAATATACAACATGTTATCCAGAAAATACAACAGTCCCAATAATGGAAAAGAAATGTTTTTTTCAGGTATTTACAAAATAACTGTTAAAAATACTAACTACATCTACATAGGTAGTACGAAAAGATTTGCTAAAAGATTTAAAGAGCATTTTGTAGGATTACAGTCTAATTGTCATGCTAACAATAAAATGCAAAATATTTTTAATAAGTATGGAATTGAAAATTTTGAAATTGAAATAATTGAACTTCATACTGAATATGAAAAAACTTATTTATTTGAAAGGGAACAATATTGGATGGATTTTTATAAGAATGATGAATCTTGGAATTTAGTCAATATAGCCCCAACTGCTATGGGTGGAGTAGGAGGTATGAGTGAAGAATTAAAACAATACTACTCAGTAAAATATTCTGGAGAAGGAAATCCTCACTACGGAAAAACACATTCAGAAGAAATGAGAAAGGAAATTAGTGATAAATTGAAAATAAGTCATCAAATTAATAAACAAAAACATTTAGAAAGAATAAAAAAAGTAGCTGCTACAGGTGAATATAAAAGAAGAAGAGAAAAAGCATGGGAAAATCCTTCAGAAAAAACACTTCAGCACCTTATAAATATACAAGAAAGAAATCGAAATCTTACTAAAGAAGAAAGAGAATTAAAGAACCAAAAACTTAAAGAAACAAGATCTCAAAATTTTGGTAAAATTCGTATTTTTCAGCAAGGAGATGAGAAAGAATTTAAAACCTATCAAGAATGTGCTGATTATATACAAGCCGATATTGTATCTGTTAGATCTTCTTTAAAAGAAAATAGAAAATGCAAAAACTACACTATAAGTAGAGAATTTGAAGGAAAAGGTTTAAAAAAAGTGATTATCAAAAAAGAACATATTGATTTGGTATTTTTAAATACTAACGATTGTTCTAAATATTTAGAAGTTAGTGGTACAGCAGTAAGTAATGCAATTAAGTTTGGGTACTTGTGTAAAGGAGTTATTGTAGAACGATTAAAACCATAAATAAATGAACTTTAAAGAATATCAATCACTTGCATTAGTAACAAATGCAGATTTAGGAAGTGAGAAACTAAACCTTGCTCACATGGTTATTGGAATGTGTTCTGAACTCAATGAGTTAGAAACAGCATTGTATAACGAAGATGTAGTTAATATATCAGAAGAATGTACAGATGAGTTCTGGTATCTTGCAAATTTTTGTACACTTCTAAATATTAGTTTAGAAGAATTTGATTATACAGAGAAGAAACGAAATCCTAAATTTATGAGACAGGATGCTTTCATATTCCTTACTTCTGCTGTATCTGAACTTTCTGATATTGTTAAAAAACACATTGCTTATAACAAAGCTTTGGATATGATGGAAGTGAAAAAGAAAGTAGGAAAAATCAGCAGTTGTTTACAGGAAATTTATTTAATATTTAATCTT
>MWBV01000068.1 GCA_002069705.1 Candidatus Diapherotrites archaeon ADurb.Bin253
GATGAATCTTTTGATTCTGAAAAATTTATAAAAATGCGATTAAGGGTGTGTCATGATGGCGTGAACCCAAATAAGAGTAATTTTATAGTGTCAGATATGGAAAATGCAAAAGATTCTATAAAAAACATTCCAATTCTTGCAAATGTAATTTTTGATGAAGATGAGCAACCTCAATTTGGTGGCCATGATATGACTTTAGAACCCAACAAGATAAAAGAAGGAGAATATAAAGTAATATTTCAGGAAACCCCAATTGGGCTTGTGCCAGAAAATTGTAATCATGAAATAAAAGAATTTAATGGCAAAAATTATGTTTTTGTGGATGCATATATTTGGCGTGAGTACTCAAATTATGCAGAAGATATAATTGAAAGAGATGAAAATATAAAATTATCCATGGAAATTATTATTGATGGATATACTTTTAATGCAAAAGATAAGGTGTTTAATATAACTGATTATAGATATCAAGGTATTACATTTTTAAATAAAGATTCTGGTACTGGCATGGAAAATGCTTTGGGTACTACTGGAACATTTGAAGAATATACAAAACAAAAGTTTATCTTAATGATGGAAGAGTTAAAAGACACTCTTTCTAATTATGATATAGATAAAACTGAAAAAGGAGGTAGTAATGTGGATGAAAAGATAATTGCTTTGCTTTCTGAATACAAGGTAACTTCAGAAGAATTATCTTTTAATATAGAAGAAATGCAATTTGAGGAAATCGAGGAGAAATTAAAAGAATTGTATTCTACCAATGATTTAGATTCAGAAAACGATGATAATAACGAACCAGAAAAATTCATCAAATCTTTTGAACTTTCGCATTCAGAGATAAGATATACTTTATATCAATTATTATCTCCTGTGGAAGATGAAGATAATGAATGGTATTTTATTGATCAGGTTTATGATGATCGTTTTGAATATGAAAATTGGGAAGGTACAAAAATATATCGTCAAGGATATAAAAAGGAAGAAGATATTGTATCTTTTGTGGGAGAAAGAATTGAACTTTTCCAATATAGACTTACAAAAGAAGAAAAAGAAGCAATTGATATTATGAGAAACAATTATTCTGCTCTAGAAGAAGAAGTAATTGCTCTACGTGAATATCAGGCAATAAAATTTGCCGAAGAACGAAAAGAATCAGAAGAAACTCTTTTCTCTCAATTCGATGATAAACTTAAAGGTGTAGAAGAATATGAAAAACTTAAAGAAACTGCATCTCAGTTTGAATTGAAAGATTTAGAAAAAGAATGTTATGTAATTTTGGGTATGAAAAGTGCTAATTTCTCAATAAAACCAAAAGAGAAAAATAAAAATGATAAGGTTAAGTTGGATTTTAGCAAAAAGATTGAAGAATCTTACGATGAAAGAACTCAGTTGTTTGAAAAATATTTAAAGAAAGAAAATTAAAGGAGGAAT
>MWBV01000069.1 GCA_002069705.1 Candidatus Diapherotrites archaeon ADurb.Bin253
GTTTATTATATCTCTAATAGAATATCTAAATTTATCAGAATCTAAATACGGAAATTGCTCAGAATTCGTTAATTTATTATAAACTTCGTGTATATCATAATATTCATCTTTTTCTGAGAACTGTGGCAAATATTCATCGTTTTGATATACATAATCCATTGTTTTTTCCAAGCTCTTCAATAAATTATTAAGATAAACATCTACCGCCGATGGTTGCTCTAAACTTCCATCTGCTGATATCTTGTCTATTTTTTTATCACTGCCTGTTTTCCATTTATCATATGCAGATTTAAACAATTTCCAATTATCTATCAATTCTTCTTTTTCTTTATCATTTCTTACTTTTAAATTATTTACAACTTCTTCTAAAAATTTTACAATTTCATCAGATTCTCCCAGTTTCTTTGTTGTAAAACTCAAATTCCATTTTTCATCGTCATCTAAATATGGTCTGAATTTGCTTTTTCTTATAGCATCTATAATTAACTCTTTTCCAAATTTATGTTCTCCTATCGGTTTTTTAGGAATTTTCAAAGAAGAAACATCTAAGTAATCTTTCGTTGCACCGCCGTATATATTTTTGGAACGATATTTCGGAGTTGTAACATCAATGAAATCCTTCCTTGGAGAATAGTAATACTGATCTTCGCCGCCTTCTCCAACTTCTATTTTATCCACTGTAACTCCTTTCTTTTTATAATAATCATACGGAATTATAGCATCTTTATTTTCTTCTCTAAATTTATTTAAATCCGCTCCCTGAATTTCTAACTCAGAATCTACAGGAACACCTGGTAATGCTTCTTTAACCATTTCTTTGAAAAATTTAAATTCTTCATCATTTTTAACAATATTTCTCAATCGTCTAAGCCCCGTTGGATCTTTTTCTGTGGAAAGCTCAAATAATATATTAAACAATGCAGATTGTTTATCTTTCAATGTAGAAAGTTCCCAAGGAACATACTGCCCCATTTTTATTTCATCAAATTCGGGAACATTTTCATATCTCTTTGGAATATCTTCCTTTTTGACAATAATTGGAGTTTGTTCAGTGTGAACTATCAATCCATTCAATGCTAAATTCTTAAGAGTTTGCGCCTTTTCTCTTGATCGTCTTATATTTGCTCGTGATGTTTTATCAAAAAACGGAATTTCTTCTAATAATTCTTCATAAACATGAACATTTTCAAATGGCTTTGTTTGCTGTTCTATTACTTCTTTAAGTTCTTTCGATTTATTCATTCCTGGCTTAAATATAAATCTACCATCCTCAAGTTCCGGTGATAAATCCAAAACTTCTAAAGGATCAGGCTCTTCTTCATTTTTTTCTTTTTTATTTTTTTTTGAGCGTTCCAACGCCATCTCTCGTCGTTCTTCTTTAGATAAGCGTTCTTTATCTTTTACTGGTATCT
>MWBV01000070.1 GCA_002069705.1 Candidatus Diapherotrites archaeon ADurb.Bin253
GCTTTTTAGGTCTAAGAATTTCTAATACTTTTTCTATTTCTCCTGAAGAAAATCCTCTATGTTTAATTTTTGAAATAATACTTTCAATCATTTCTTGTTTTAAACTTTCTGGTAAATCAGAATCATCTTCTGAATGAACATCAACTAAGTAAGGGTATTTTGCTTGTTCGAAATGGTCTAATACTTTATTTGTTTCTTTAGATAAACAGGAGTGGTCTTTCTCTGTATTACCAGACTTTTTTCTTTCTTCGTTTCTTTCATTAGACTTTTCCTGTAACCACAAATAAAGATTTTCAAAAATCCATTTTCCTTCATACTCTTGAGGAATATAATAAATCTTCTGGTCTTCAAAAGAAGCTACCTCTTTTCGAATATGCTCATGTAAAACATGTTTATCCATCGAAGAATTAATAATCATATCTTGAACAATATTAGCTTTAGCAGGATTAAGACCGTTTGTTCTTTTATGGTGATGATAAAGAACATGGAAAGACTCATGAAGTAAAATAGCCCCTAAAACTATATCGGGTAAAGAATTAACAAACTCTTCATTGTAAGATACTTCGATTCCTGTGTTTGTTAATTTAACCCCCATTGTAGGAATAAAAGTTTCCTTTTTAAAATTAGCATAACATAAAATTTCATAGTAGAAAGGGAAATAATTATGAATTCTGTATAAGCTATCTCTTATTTTTTCATTTGCTTTTAGCATGATAATTCTCCTAATATTTATAACTTTAAATATAATCAAAATATCTTTTAAAGCTAAATTTTAATCACTGTTTAAAACAGCTTGAATTGAAATAAGTTCTTTAACCATCCAAAGACCCCCAATTCCAACCAGCTTCATCTTCTTTGATTTTAAAGAACTCTTCTCTTACCTCTGCAACTTCACAAATTTTACCACAAAACTTTTGCATTGATACATTAATAGTGTTTTCATATTTTAACCGATGAAGCGAGTTATTTCCGTGTTTTTTCTCTTCATTTCTACTATACCAAATATTCCCGAATTCTTTAAAATGATTTTTTTCAAGTTCCTTTAAACTTAAAACTTGAACCTTTTTTCCAACCCAAACTTTCTCAACCATAATCTATTCCTTTTTTTACTTATTTTTCTTATTCACAGAAACATACCCTTCTAAGGTTTTTCTGAAGGTGTCTCTAATCGTTTTAATTCCTTCCCAATAAAAAACTACTTTATTATCGGAATCAAGGGTAGTATATTTTCCACTCAAAATAAGATTGTGGAAGAATCCCACCAGCTCTTCATCTAATACATTCTTTTTAAGAAAAGAGATTAAGTTCTCTAACTGTTCTTTAGATAGTTTGCTTAAATCAGTATCTTCAATATCTTTTAAAAGATTCTGAATTCTATCTCTTCCTAACGATTC
>MWBV01000071.1 GCA_002069705.1 Candidatus Diapherotrites archaeon ADurb.Bin253
GTAGTGAAGGTAACATTCTTATTTTCAATTTTACGAACAGATGTAGCTAAGGATTTGAGTCTCTTTTTTTCCCTGACAACAAAATCAGGATCAAGAACCTCAGGATTATTTTTTAAAATGTTTGACATTTCAGGATCAATATGAATATTGGTCTGAAGATCAAGGTCATCAGGATTTGGAATATCATTCTGATCTAGGTTAAGATCAGATTCTGAATTAATACCGGGATCAGGAGGTTCTCTTTTGGTCAGAAATAATTTTTTCATTATTTCTAAACCTCTCTATAAAGTATCAAAGATGTTAAAATTTAAAAATCAATTTTTTTCTCCTGGATGGACCCCAAAGTAAAATATGAGGATAATTTTAGAGTTTGGTAGAGACTAATCTTTTTAAAGTTTTAAATTATATCAGACCTATATGGTAGTGTATTGTCAAACCTGGAAAACTCGAATAATTAAGTATTATCAGGACAATTATGAAGGTATGAGAAGTGTAGGGAAGTTATTTACTGTAGGAAAGAGCAGTATTAGTAGATGGATTAGGAGTATAAAAGAGAAAGAAGAAAATAAATCAATAAGGGTTCAGAAAGATAAAAAGGGTACAAAAATAAATGAGGATCTAAGAAGAATCATAAAAGAGATAATAGGTGATACTTGGATAGGAAGAACAAAGGATATTCAAGACATATTAGAAAAGAAATATAAGATCATAAAAAGTGTCAGTACAATCTGGAGAATAATGAAAGATTTAGAACTAAGTCATAAACAAGTCCGAAAGAAGGTAGAAACACCAAAGAATACAGAGGAGATAAAAGAGGAATATAAACAAAAAATAAAAGAGATAGGATACCAGAATGTGTTATGTTTTGATGAAGTAGGGTTTCAGTTGGAAATGGATCCTAAAAAAGGATGGAGTAGGAAAGGAACTAGATGTCTAATAAAGAAAAGCAAGGGTGGGAGAACAAACTATACAGGGTGTTTTCTGATAAGTGTAGATGGTGTTGAAAATTGGAAAATAAAGAAAGGAGGAGTTAAAGGTGATGACTTAATAGAGTTTTTTGAAGAAACAGATAAGGAAAAAACAAAGAAGAAAACTTTGGTATTAGACAACGCAAGGTCCCATCACAGAAAAGATGTAAAAGAAAAATTAAAGAAATTAGAAATAGTAGGGAAATGGTTACCACCTTATAGTCCAGAATTGAACCCAATAGAGGAGGTATTTTCTTGGTTAAAAACAAGGTTAAGAAGAATGAGAATAAGAAAGGAAGAGGAACTGAAAAAAGGAATAGAAGTGTTAGTAAAAGAATTGAATAATAAAGGGGTATTGGAAAGATTCAAACATTCATATGAATGATATAAAGGTTTGAAAATATAAAAAATGAGGGTACTAAAT
>MWBV01000072.1 GCA_002069705.1 Candidatus Diapherotrites archaeon ADurb.Bin253
GTAAGAGAATAATATTTGCCATTTTCATATCCCAAAGAACCATTCTTTCCTGCAAATTTAGCTATTATTTTCATTATTTTTTACAGTTTTAATAATTTTATTTCTCAAATCTTGAAAAAACTCTTCATTATCTTTTAATAATGTTTTGAATTCTTCTAAATCATATTTAGTTTCTGAGCCATCCAAAATAGTAATAGTTTTACCCCATTTTTTAATCAAATCTAAATCAGTAGCCATTTCTATAATCTCAGAAACTTTATCTATACCAACTCCAAAAAGAATAGGAATTATACCTGTTTTATATGGAGCAGATGTTTTGCATTTGAGAATTTTGAATTTAGTATTAATACCTATTACTTCATCTCCTTCTTTTTCTAAGGATCTTCTTAAATCAATTCTGTTAGATGCAAAGAATTTAAGGGTGTTTCCCGCTTGTGTAGTTTCAGGGCTTCCAAACATAACTCCAATTTTCTCACGTAATTGACTTACAAATACTACAATAGCATTATTATTTGCTGCAAAAATATTAACTTTTGGAACTTCTTTAGAAAATAATAGAGCATGTTTACCCATATTACTTCCTCCTGGTTCTGCTTCCATTTGTGATTTAGGTAACATACCAGATGTAGAATCAAAAATTAATAATTGTAATTCTCCAGTCTTCAATAATTCCTGTCCGTATTGAAAAGCATCTTCTCCATTCATAGGTTGAAATAGTGTGGGCTTTAGTTTCTCCCAATCTACTCCAATAGCTTTTGCATATTTTTCATCAAGTGCATGTTCAGCATCAATATAGGCAACATTTAATCCTTTTTTTTGAGCTTCAGCTATTAAATGTAGACAAATTGTTGTTTTTCCTGCTCCTTCCCATGCAATTAATTCGGTTATTCTACCACTTCTTACTCCTCCTCCTAATGCTAAATCTAAACTTAATGAACCTGTAGATAAATCAAAATGTTCTGTATTTGTATTACCTGAAAACTTTTTATCTAACTCTGCTGCTAATTCAGCAAAACTCTTTTTTTCCTCTTTATTCTTCGCCATTTTTGTGTTTTGTTGCTTTTATTGATTTATAATATTCTTTCTTATCAGGATCTACATAAAACCAAGTTCTCCAAGTTACAACTCCCGATATTGCATTTTTACTAACATTTAGCATTTTAGCTATTGTTATTTGTCCTAATTTGTCTTCATAATAAAGTTTTCTAATTAATCTAACTTTTTCCTCATCTAATTTAGAATTTTCATGAGTTCTCTTCTCACTATTATATACTTTGAACATTCTATCATTTAATACTGCATGATTCATGTTTTCTTGATTTGTAACCCACTCTAAATTTTCAACTCTGTTGTCATCTTTGATTCCATTTATGTGATTTACTTGA
>MWBV01000073.1 GCA_002069705.1 Candidatus Diapherotrites archaeon ADurb.Bin253
CAATTTTAACCACTCTACTTGGCTGACTTTCATGAAAAATAGGCTGGAAGTGGCAAGGGAGTTATTGAGAGATGATGGGGTTATCTTTGTGCAGTGTGATGATAATGAGCAAGCCTATTTAAAGGTTTTGATGGATGAGGTATTTGGAAGGGAGAATTTTGTAAATAATATCATCGCTGTTATGAATCCAAGAGGAAGACAAGAAGCATCATATCCAATAGCTAAATCTCATGAATATCTAATTATTTATTCAAAAGAAGAAAGTATGGCAATTTTTTTAAATATAAATAAAAAAGAATATACTGGAAATGAAAATATTTATAGATTATTGAGCTTAAGAAAAAGTGGTAATGCTTCTAGTAGAAAAGATAGACCTAATATGTATTATCCTATTTATTATAGTGAAAAATATAATGATATTTCTATTTATAAAAATGAAGATTATACAATAGAAATACTTCCAATAAAAACAAGTGATGGTAGTGATGGAAGATGGAGGTGGAAGAAAGAAAATGTTCAAGCAAACAAACATTTATTAGTTGTGAAAAAAAATTCAAAAGGTGTTTATGATGTTTATGAAAAAAATTATACTGTTGTTGATGGTGAATATAAAGGAGAGAAAATACAAACATTTATAAAGGATAAAAATATAATAAATGATAAAGCAAAGGAACATTTAGAAACTCTTTTTGGTGAAAAAATATTTGATTATCCTAAATCAGAATATTTATTAAAAATAATATTAGAAATATCAACTCAACCAAACGACATAGTTCTCGACTATCATCTTGGTAGTGGCACAACTGCTGCAGTAGCTCATAAAATGGGAAGACAATATATTGGTGTTGAACAGATGGATTATGTAGAAACTATTGCTTGTGAAAGACTTAGAAAAGTAATACAAGGCGAACAAGGAGGAATTTCAAAATCTGTAAACTGGCAAGGAGGTGGAGACTTCATCTACTGCGAACTTGCCAAATGGAATGAAACTGCAAAAGAAAAAATCTTAGAATGTGAGAGTTTGGAAGAGCTAGAGAAGTTTTTTGATGAAATGTATGAGAGATATTTTTTGAATTACAATCTCAAAATCAAAGAATTTAAAGAAAAAGTTTTGAAAGAAGAGAATTTTAGAAACTTATCTCTGGACGAACAGAAGAAAATATTTGTCGCAATGCTTGATAACAATCAAATGTATGTGAACAAAACTGAAATGGCAGATAAGAAGTTTGGTATAAGTGAGGAAGACAAAAACTTAACAAATCAATTTTATAATAGTGAGAAATAATTATGGCAGATATATTTAGTGAAGAATTATATAAAAAAATTAATACCCAAAAAGAGGCTTTAAAAAACTT
>MWBV01000074.1 GCA_002069705.1 Candidatus Diapherotrites archaeon ADurb.Bin253
GAAGAACATCTTTATTAGGAATATCAGACTTGAGGTTGCCATCAAATAACCATGTATTGAACGCACGAAAAGGCAATTTAAAAAGCCCTCCTTATCTTTTCTATATCACTACAAACTTCTTCTATAGTAGGAAATTTATCATACATATTATATCTTAAAAATTTCCATCCTTTTTCTTCTATTTGTTCCTGTCTTTTTTTATGGTATCTAATATGTTCTTCTGTATCAAAATGATAATATCCATCATATTCAATAGCAATTTTATATTCTGGAATAGCAATATCTATAAAATAATTTAATATTTGATATGTAAATTCTGATTTGTAATCAAGCCTATTGATTATTTCTCTCAATTTAGATTCTTGTTTTGATGGATTCTTTTTAGCTTTATGAACAATTGCAGTTCCACCATTCAACATTCTTTTCCTTTGTTTTTCTCTAAATTCTTCAGTAACTCTTTTTTTATTAGAAACTCTTATCTTTTCTTTGGTTTCTTCAGTATGTCTATATCCTTTTCTACTTTCTAATCTTTTCTTTGTCGTTTCATTAGATATTTTTCTTCCTTTTAGTTTTTCAGACATTTTTATTTTTGTAGATTCTGGATGATTTATCCAACCAGTTTCTTTTTTTCTTTTCATTGATTCTTTTATCTTCTCTTTAGTTTCTACAGTAACTATTCTCCCTTTATTAGATAATGATATTTTTGATCTTGTTTCTTGACTGTGTATATTTCCTTTATGTGATAGACTATTTTTCTTTCTAAATCCTATACATTTATTTGGTGTCTCACAACAGCAAAATTTTCCACTTTTTAATTTAAATTTTGATTCTACTCCACACCAAAAACATAAACTCATGTATTTCTTATCCTTTCATTTCCAATACCAATCTTTCATAAAAACAGTTTGCATCAGCTTTTGTTCCAAGATCAGGAACTCTATATCCTTCTGGACTTTCAAGCAAATATGAATACAATAAATTTTTAAGTTCATCAAAATTATTGTATAAACATCTTTTTGGAAGCAACTCTGGATATGAGAATGCATTTGGAGCAAGAGGGATAGTATTATTTAAAATTGCATCAACTACCTGGTAGCCATACGTCTCTTCACGAGAGCTCATAAGTAACACTCTTCCGCTTGATACAAACTTATAATATTCTTCCCATGTATTACATTCTTTTCTGACAATTTTTCCAAATTCTCTTTCTACTCTTTCTTCAATTTCTTGATTGACTTTTTGATACGATGGTCTTGCTACAGAAATAATATTATATTTCTTCTCTTCTTTAAATGTAGGCATTGGAGGATTTGGAAGTCCAATAACCTTCAAGGTATTTCCATTAAAG
>MWBV01000075.1 GCA_002069705.1 Candidatus Diapherotrites archaeon ADurb.Bin253
TTTCTATTTGAGGATTTAGTAATTCTAATGGAAAAATATTCTCTCCTCTATATTGAAAACATTCTGCTAATGTTAGGGGTTTTTGAGATATGTCAAATTTATCATCTTGACTTATAGATTCTTCTTCCTCATCAATATTCTCATCTGGAATTAAACCTAATCTTTTTTTCTTTATGTATTCTTCTGCTCTTTCTACAAATGAATTTCCATGTTCATCAATAAAAGGTTGTCCATAAAATTCTGAATTTGGATCTCTATCTACACCAAAATAAGCCCATGATTCAGGAACAAAAAATCCACACTTCCTACCAGCAAATTCATTATCCTTATCCCAAATATTATCAACAACATAAAATTTATATTTTCTAGGATTAATGATATATTCTTTTAAACCTCCTTCTAAGTGTTTTAATTCCCCTACTGCTCCAGATACAATTATTGTTCCTGTCACAACATCCCCATATTCAATCATGGGTTTTACATACCCTACAAATTTAGACAAAACAGGATTTACCCCTGCCTCATCACAAAAAATAAATGTGCCTGATCCCCCTACCCCCTTGGAGGCTGATTTAGATAATATTAAACCTTTTAATGTATTTTTTCTTCCTTTTATTAGTTTTCTACCAAATTCATCTATTACTTCTTTGGCTGCTCTCCAATCTAAAGGTTTGGATGGATTAAAATCTCTATACCAAGGTGTATGTGTATTCATATGCTCTCTATAAGGTTCAAGAACTTCCATCCATGTTTTTTTAACCTGTGCTTCTTCATATGTAGCTATATAGTTAGGAGAACCTCTTCCAAAAAATTGTTCTCTAATTAAAGGGGTGCAGAATTTTAAAGTAAATCCTGACTGCCTTTTTTTAATTACAACAAAATGTTGTTTTAAAAATATGGCATGTTCCAGACATAAAAATGTATGATAATCTGAATCATATACATCGGGAAATTCATATTTTTTTAATTGTTTTTGATAAATAGGAAGGTAGTTTAAATAAAGATAATAAAGCCCTGGAATATAGAATCCATCTATCCAAAGTCCTTCCATTATTCTTCTCTCTTCTTCATCCCAAAAATCATCCCAATCTTTTGTGTCAGGAATAATATTATCAGGTTCATAATTTCCATATTCTTGAAAATATATAGCTCTCTCTCTCCACCTATGAGTGTCTTTGAGATTATACTTTCCAACTTGTTTTATTTGGTTTCTATATTCTTGGTCAGTTTTTAACATTATAATTCTCCTCTACCTGTTTGTCTTTGACCTTTTGCTCTGAGCTTACCTCTTTCTGCTTCTACGTTCTTTTCTAGTTCAT
>MWBV01000076.1 GCA_002069705.1 Candidatus Diapherotrites archaeon ADurb.Bin253
TTCTATAGATGAATCCCCATGTCTTCTTTTTAAAGCTATGAGATAAATAATATGTTCAATTTCTTTCAGTTCTTCTTGTTCCATTGTTTACTTTTTTAGTTTCACATACAATCTTTATAGATTTTAGCTTACCTTTGATAGCTTTCCATTTACCCTCTTCGTCTTTAATAAGACAACTTGCTCCTCCATTTTCGTTAATTTTCAATCTTGCTTTAGGTATTCTATATTTTAAACCATCCACCCCTTCAAAATCAAATCTAACTACTACTTTCTTTTCAGGTAATTTTTTAGCTTTAGGAGGTAATTCATTCTTGTTTCTAATCTTTTTTACTTTCATACATTTATACCATAACGTTCCTTAGCTAGTAACCATAGAGTAGCTTGTACTTCTGACGGATACATATTTATTTTTTCTGACCATTTTTTAATTGCATTTTCATACATTGAATATCTTTTAGGAGTAAGAGGGATAATATTACCATTATTAAAATACTTTATTAAATGAGTGTCAATCACTACCTTTGTTTTATCTTTTGGATTAAACAGATGCCTATGAAATGCTACTGTTTTTCTTCCTGACAAAATTACATCAATTTCTTCTATCTTATTAGTTTGGGATATTAATTCTGCTTTATTAATTTGTCTACTTGTATGCCCATACCTACTACCATTTAGGAAATTAATGAGAATTTTCTTATTTTCTTTAACTGATTTTAAAGGAGAGAATGCAGCATACATTCCTGTAACTTGTTGTAAATCAATGGAGTAGTTTTTAGCCATTTCAGAACTCCATTCTCTTTCTCTTGGATACCATTCTTTTGCCTCTAAAATTAAAGGACTGGAAGTAATGTACTCCCAGTCCTTTTTAATTTGGTTTAAATATTTTCTCTCTGTCATTGTTCTCTCCAACCTTTTAATTTATAACTTGAAAGAACTTCTTCCCAATTTTTATTTTTATAATTAATTTCAGGAAGGTCTTCTTCAAATATTAATTCTTCTTTGTCTACAATTTCAAAAGTATGTGTATCAATACCAATACATTGATAGTAATCTTCTTCATTCGTAGCATCAATCCATCCTTTTTCTAAATAAACTGTCATAATCTTAAAAATTAAAAAGAGGAGAAACTGTTAATTCCTCCTCTTTGTTTTAATTAAACTATTTCAACAACTCTATTTTTTAAAATATCAGTTACATTAGCAACTTCTTTAATAGTTAATTCAGTTACTTCTGTAGATACACTAATAGGTTCAA
>MWBV01000077.1 GCA_002069705.1 Candidatus Diapherotrites archaeon ADurb.Bin253
GAAGTTTAAGTTAATGGTGAGGGTTTAGATATTGATTTTAAGAACTGTAATGGGTCTAGAACAGTTGGAAATGGTGGGGGTGGTGGTATTAGACATCTGAACAAAACAAGGGGCTTGTAGGTCATTAGGTGAGGTTAGTAAAGTTGACAAAAAGATATTGAATAAATATTATAGGGTATTGACTTCTTTAAGATAACGGTATAATGTTTTAATAGTATGAATCAAATAAATCAAAATCAAATGAGTGAAGAATATATACTTTCTAAATTAGCAGATTTTAATCTTGATATTTCAAGTGTAGATGGTTTTGAGCTTTCGCAGTTCTTAGATTTAGCAATGGATATTAAGAAAGAAGATTATGATAAGGGTGTTGAGTATGTAATAACTAGAAGAAACCTAGAAAATGTAGACCCTTTTGGAAAGTTTAAGTATTTCTGTGGTTATCTTCAAAAAATTAAGAAGGTATACAGACTACAAGATAAATTAAAAAATCAATATCAAAATGGAAAATCCTACAACAAATAAAGGTTGGGTTTCAATATATAGAAAATTACTAGATAATCCTGTTTCTTCTAAACCTAACTATCTATCCGTCTGGGTTCATTTATTACTTATGGCAAATCATAGTGAAACTAGTTTTATCTGGAATGGTAAAAAACAGGTGATAAAAGAGGGTCAGGTTTTGACAGGATTAAAAAAACTTTCAGAAAAAACAGGAGTTACACAAGCTACGATATATAGAATACTAAAATACCTAGAAGATGAAAAACAAATTAAACAACAAAAAACGACAAAATATACTTTAATAACAATACTAAATTGGGATAGGTATCAGAAAGGAGAATTGCAAAGTGAAAAACAAGTGAAAAACGGAAATGCACAAACTATAATACATAAAACACAGAAATGTCTAAAAAATGAAAAACAAAATGAAAAACAAAAAACAACAGAAAATGCTTTAACAACAACACTAAATCAGGGCAAGTATCAAACAAGTGAAAAACAAAATGAAAAACAGATGAAAAACAAACGAAAAACAAATGAAAAACAGATGAAAACATACAATAATGTAGATAATGTAGATAATGAGAATAAGACTATATATAAATATATAGGGAAACCTGATTCAAAAAGCAAACAGAAGATATATTCTCTTAAAGAGGAAAAGGAGAAAAAAGAACAAAAGGAAGGGAATGGATATGGGAATAAAGATATAAACACTTGTATTGAGTATTTTCAAGAGAAACT
>MWBV01000078.1 GCA_002069705.1 Candidatus Diapherotrites archaeon ADurb.Bin253
AAAGGATGTTTCTTTAACGTAGAACAAATTCCTGCTGAATCTATGTGTCACAGATTATCAAGAGCAGACAGATTACTTTTTGGAGAAGATAAAGTTCCTTATGGCATTTATGCTAATCAAATAGTTCCTCTTTCTGATAATAAAGTTTCTATATGGGAAAGAATGCATAAAAATGGATTTTATCTTTCTAAACTTTCAGGAGGAGGTATATGTTGGATAAATGCAGGAGAGCATGTTACTCCTAAACAAAGTGAGATTCTTATTAATTATGCAGTTGAATGTAACCTTGAACATTTTGCTATTAATGGGGCTTTTTGTAAATGTGAAGATGGTCATGTAGTAATAGGGAATAGAAACTTATGTGCTAAATGTGGAAAATCAATTATACAAAAAGTTACTCGTACAGTAGGATTCTTTGTAGATGTAAAAGACATGAATTATTATAAGCAAGAATATGATTTTAATTTTAGAAAAGAATATATTAATGGAGATTTTGAGAAGTGAAAGAATTAGTTGGTAAGTATGTAAAAATTTATGGCGATTGTAAAACAAAGAATAACTATGAAGGGGATGGAAGGATTGAAAAAGTAATTAAACAAATTTCAGAAGATATTTTCCTTTGTGATATATCATTTGATGATTGTTACTATTCAATTTTAATAGATAAAAATGATATTTTTTAAAAAATATTAGAAAAATTTTAAATTTTCTGTCTTGAATTTAATATATTATAATATATAATTATAATATTAAATTTAAAGGAGAAATATATGGATCTTTCAAAGAAAACTGACAAATACCTTGCTAAAGAACTTGCAAGGGTAAGTACTGAAATGGATGCTCTTAAAGAGCAATCAGAAGCACTTTCAGAAGAACTTCAAAAAAGAAAACCTTCTGAGGTTTTTTTCTTTCCTGAATTGGAAAAGAAAGTTTATCTTGCAGAAGGTCGTGAAAGTTCAAGTTATGATGTTATGCAAGTTTTTACAGAAATGATGAACAATGGACTAACGGTTGAATTTCCAAAGATAGTGAAAATCAATCAGGAACAAGTCCAAAAAAATGTAGAAGATATAGATCATAGAAATATGATTGAAAGCATACTTAAAAAGAATGCTAAAATATCTATTGGGGAAGCAAAAATTTCTGTTAGAAAAATGACTAAACAAGAATTGAAGGAGAATACCAAGTGACTTGTCAGATTTGTGGTTCAAAACTTTCTATTAAAAATGATTTTATCTTCAGGA
>MWBV01000079.1 GCA_002069705.1 Candidatus Diapherotrites archaeon ADurb.Bin253
GATAATATTGTCCTTTCCATTTCTTAAAACTTAGATTTCGAATCGCTTTTTTTGTTTCCTTAATATAGGGATTTAGAAAATCAATTCTTCCATTAATACTGGCTTTCCTCAAGTATTTACCATTTCGGTGATAAACTTTCTGGAGACAAAATTCCTGGTTAGAAGTGTTATCAAAAACCGTATTGGAGATAATCCTAGGAAAGTGGTGAATAAGAGCCTGCATTTCAGGTTCTGGGTGGCTAAGATAAATTTTGATTTGGTTAATGGAATTATTCAATAAGTCCTTAAAAACGATAAGTTTTTCCTCTGATTTCGTCATAAAATTCTAAATTGTTTGTTTAGAATAATATAACGAAAAATAGAAAAGTTTTATTAAAAGAATGTTAAAAAGGCCCGAAATCCGGGCCTTTAATTATTCCTTTCTTAAAATCTTGACAATTTCTTGAAATTCTTTTATCGTCTGATCCTGTTTATGACTTCCATTGCCAATAACTCTTCCAATATATCCTCTTCCCGGAAAATATCCGTTATTTGAGAATCTTAAAACCTGTTTCATCGGAATAGAAAGAGAATTGGGCAGAATTTCAATTTCAAAATGACAAGTAATTGTGCTTTCATTTAATTTAATGAATTTTACATTGCCTTCAAGAAGCAATTTTCTTAAAATTGCAGAAAATTCATAAATAAAATCTAAAGGAACTTGATTCCTTTTAGCGGATTCATTTACTAGATCAATGATTTTTTCAATCTCGAAATGAGATAATTGGGGTTTGTTTTTTTTTGAAAAGATACATCTTATTAGATATTAAATTATTATTTAAAAGTTCAGTACGCGTTTGCACCCTGTTCCCGGTATTTAATAAGGTAAATGTATAAATAAATTTCAGAGAATAAAAACTCTTTCCGTTAAATTTTCATTAAAATTAGAACAAAGGTTTTGCTTTTGCTGGATTATTGGATTTCCAGTTTTCGTAGTCCCATGTTAAAGCATCATGACAAACAATATTATGGTTGATTATCTTACGAGCTTTCTTTACTTCTTCTGGAGACAGAGAAGGTAATTCCACAAGAAGACGATCTTTCATCTCTTCTACATTGTCAGGCATTAGTTCAACCCCATATATTGTAGATATAGCTTGTAGAGGAAAATGACCAGCAGCAAGTTTACGACGAAGAATGGCAACAAGAAAATTCCCGTTTCCTGCAGAATTATCTAAGAATGTTTTAGATTGATCA
>MWBV01000080.1 GCA_002069705.1 Candidatus Diapherotrites archaeon ADurb.Bin253
TCTTTAACATCAAAAGTCTAACATTATTAGTATATTTGTAGAAAATTATAACAAATGACAGAAGAAAGAAAGTTTAGTAGATTACCACTTAATGAAAAAGGAGAATTAATTAAAGGAGAATGTTCTTTAAAATCTCCTAGAAATCTTGTATTTATTTCACAGAAAAAAACAGGAAAAACACTTACTGCTGCTAATCATCCTAAAATATTAATTGCTGATTGTGAAGAAGGAACAAAAGATTTTGGATTTCCTGTAAATAATCAAGTTAATGTTTTAAGATATGAAGGAGAAGAAGCCTTCAAAAAAACAAATAAATATGGATGGTTGCCAATGGGCTTATTTCAATTAGTAGATGAATTAAAACAAGCTAATGATATGCCTACTTATTGGAAATTATTTCAAGAGTTTGATGATAAAAAAGATAAATCCTCTTACGAAGCACTTATTGCTCATATTAATAAAATGCCTTTTCCTATTCTAATGTTAGATACTATCACTTCATTTATTGAAGTATCTAATTCTGCTGCTCTACATGAATATAATCAAAATGTTAAGCCTGAAAGTAGAAAAACAGATATTAAAAGAGTGGATGAATACGGAGGAGTACGTCTAATTAGAAGAAAGTTTGAAGAAGTAAAATTATTTGTAGAACAAAATGCATCTCCATTTATTATCTTTGCAGGGCATATTGCAGAAAAGAAGAAAGTATTTAAAAAATCTGAAGATGACATATCTACTGTAGATATTGATTTAGAAGGAGTTTTAAGTAAAATTTTTACAGTGAAAGCATCAGCAATTGGTATTTTTCAACGAACTAATGAAGGTTGTTTTATAGATTTTACTAAACGAGATGAATCAGATTTAGGAGTAAGAAATGCTCATTTGTCTAACAAAGTAATAAAATTAGCTGATTTTATTTCTTCAGAGGATTTAGCAAAAGGAAAAACTCCTAAAACATATTGGTCAACAATTTATCCAGAAATAGAATTTAAATAAATAAATAAACAAAAATGAAAGTTAACAAAGGAAACAACACAGAAAAGTCCCTCTACGTGGGCACAGCATTAGTAACACCTCTTATTTTTAACCCATCACGCCTCGAGCTTGACAAAGTATTAGGCATTGAAAGAGCAGATGATTATGAACAAAAACCTGAATTTGAGTATGTAAAAGATGATGCTACTATTAAGGTAAAAAGAAAAGGTGAAGATGGAGAAGAAT
>MWBV01000081.1 GCA_002069705.1 Candidatus Diapherotrites archaeon ADurb.Bin253
AAACTGTTAAAAATATGTCAATAAAAGATGGTATCCTCAAACTAATTGAGGAGCCTTGGAATGAATACAAAAGGAATGAATATTATCAATACATTATAGACAATTATTTGGATAAAATAGTAGTTATTAAACATACGGAAAAAAGTAGAAAAATCTGTTCCAAGGTAAAAATTAAGACAGACAAAGAAGTAATAAATAAGTATCTTAATTATATGAATCACATAGAAGATATATTTGACCCCTATGAACAACACCATTGGATGGATTGGGTCATGAATACACTAAAAAATGTGTTGTTTGGAAACAAAGAAATACAACAAATCTATATTGGTCTTATAGTAGAAACTATAATACCAAATATAGAAGAACATGAAAAAGAAGAACTGGTTAACCAAGAGGAAAAAGAGTTTTTTGAATCGACTCCACTTCAATTGAATGAAAAAGTTAAAATCGTAGATAGAAGACATTTGAATAAGGTTTTAGAGGAACAAAAATTTTCAACATCTGGACTGACTGATAGTGATACTGTCAAAATAGGTAAACTTTTAAACTTGGATATAATTGTTCTAAGATTGATTTATAAAAATAGTCGGGTAACAAAAGTCTTGAAGGTAAATACTGGAGAGGTCTTGTTATTTAAGACTTATGAAGAAAAGATTAAAGAGACAGGGACATCGGGTAAGGAACCGAATCCTGATATATGGGAGGATTTTGGAGAGAATTGGTATTACAATAAAGCAAACATAACTAAATCATCTCACATCATATCCGTCTGGACTTATTATGTTGTGACTGATGATGACAGGAAAGAATCCATTGAGAAGAAAAAGAAAGATAATGATACAAATAAGTCATTAAGATACCAAAGTTATGAACACGATGTAAGTTTAAAAGAAATTGATTGTAATAAGAAATTAGTTAGAACTAAAGAGGAAGTAAATTATGATGATAAGGGAAATATTTTAGACAGGATTACTAATGACAATCCTAAATGGGAAAATATTATCCCCGGTAGTGTGGGTGAAGGATTGTATCGTGTGCTTTGTTTTACCCAAAATAAATCACCTAAAAAAAAGTGATTTGGTAGAAATAAAAAAAGAATATTTATGTTACCGTGAAATATCCAGTGTTATAATTTCATTTCATTTGATTTTAAACATTGTTTTAGTTTTTATTTTTCTTGAAAAGAGTATAGAAATAACAAATTTTTTGAAAAT
>MWBV01000082.1 GCA_002069705.1 Candidatus Diapherotrites archaeon ADurb.Bin253
TCAATTAATTCATATTTAGGTAATAGTGTAGATGATACATCAGTAGATAAAGAAGAGTTACAAAAAGAAAAAGAAAACCAGTTAAACAAGATTTCTGAATTAGAAAATAAATCTTCAGAAATAGATGAAGAAATTAAACAACTTGATAAAAAGGTAAGAGAATTAAAAAAACTACAAAAAGAAGTAGCTGTATTAGAAGTTAAATTTGAAGAAGAAAAAGCTCAAAAAAGAAAAATAGAATTTCTTAAAAAACTTTACGATGAACAAGATGAAGTAGAAACAGATACAGAGATAATTCCTAAAGATGAGACAAAAGAAAAAGAATGGGAAAAATCTTCTAAAATTAGTTTAGATGTAATTTTTAATGAGACCACTTCACCTTCTATATATGAAGAAGATGAAAATGGACAAGTTATCCTAGCTAATGGAGAACCTGTTTTAAAACCTGGACAAGAAGATGTTGTACGATTAAATAACTTTTTAAACAATGTAAAAAATACTTCAGCTTATAAACTACTTGTAGTAACAGTACATAATGCAAAACAATATGGATTAGAAGGTATTTTATTTAATAGTGATAAATTTACAAACACTGGTAACGAAATAGATTCTGATATTAAATTAGTTATTGTAAAAGAAACTGTAGATGGGTTTGTTTTTGTTGATGAAAAAGGAGAAGAATTAAAACCTAATTCACAAAACAAAGATAATGTAATTTACACCAATATGAGAACTTCTTCTGGTGTATGGCAAAATGGAAAAGAAGCTTTTTCAACAGAGTTAAAAGGAGAAGAAAAAGATAAATTACTAGCTAAAAAACAAGAGGAACATATTAAGTTTAGACAAGAGCTACTTGATAGGTCTAAAACAGAAGAAGTATCTTTACCTATTGTAGAAGTTAGTAACGGATTCCCTGTAAAATCAGAACAAAATAATTCCGTTTTAGGTACTATTATACCTTCAACAGAGGGTGATGTATTAATTAATACACAGGTAGTTAAAGTGGCTACTTATGCAGCTCCTGTAAGTACTGTCACAGGTACAACAGCTAATGCTAAAGTGGGGAGACCCATTTTAGTATATGGAAATAATGTACAACCACTAAACAATAGAAAATTTTCAGATAAAGAAATACAAACAATTTTAGGATTGTTTAAATATTTTTATAATAACTCTTCCTTAAAGAAAGGAGATAATAACTCTGCTTTAAAATACTT
>MWBV01000083.1 GCA_002069705.1 Candidatus Diapherotrites archaeon ADurb.Bin253
TGAGCTTAATTATTGGCCCAGTTTTGCTGATATTTTTTCTTCTTTATTCTTTATCTTCTTCATTTTATTTTCTATACTCTATTTTAATTATAGCAAAAAAGTAGAGGCAGATCAAAAAGATATAGAAGACTTCAAAGAAATGGTTAAATCTTGTAAGTTGAAATTAAATAAAAATAATGAAATAATTATACCAGCGGATATTCTTTTTGACTTTGATAAAAGCGAACTAAAAAGTGAGAATCTTCCTACAATCTTGGATTGGAGAAAAGAGATTAAAAAATATATGAAGAAAGAGGATAGGAAAAAAAGATATTGTATAATTATTGAAGGACATACCGATACCGTTGGAGAGGAAGATTATAATTATAAATTATCTTTAGCTCGTTCACTAAGTTTGATTCAAGAGTTTAAAAAAGACCCTTTCTTTAGCAATTCAGATATAGATTTGATCCCAGCTGCTTTTGGAGAATCAAAATTGGCAGTGCACACACTAGATAATACATTTAATGAGGAAAATAGGCGAGTAGTAATAAGAATTGTCCCGAAATTTATCGGAACAACGCAACAGATAATGTCTAAAAAAATTGATAATGATATAGACCAAAGTTACCCTTGAACTTTAATATCTTTATGAATCTCCAAAGATTATTTGAACTATTTTTAATTTTTTCCCTTTTGCTGGTTTTTTCTTGTAAAACCGATAACTCTTCTGAACAGAATAATATTGCTATCTATAGACAACCTCAAACACCATCAATTCTTGATTCTCAAAGAGTGATTAAAAGTGGCAGCTATTCCTTAAATCAGATTTTTGTTTTAAGTAATACTGAACTTCAGAAGGCAAAATTTCAAGTGGTAAAAGTCTATGACGGGGATACTATAACTATTTCTGACGGCTTTCACGAAATTAGAGTGCGATTAATTGGAATAGATACCCCTGAAATGAATGAAAAAAATCCTGTTTTAAGAAATCTTGCCGATCAAGCAAAAGATTATCTTAGCTCTTTAATCCTAGATCAATTTATCTATCTGCAATTGGACCATTTTAATGAAAAGTCTATGCATCTGGATAAATTCGGCAGATTATTAGCCTATATCTACCGTTTTTCTGATAATCTCTTTGTTAATGCTCAGATGATGAGAATGGGTTTCAGTCAGGAGTATGAAAGATATGCCTTTGAACAGTTGCATTATTTTAGGAAATTAGCAGCTCAA
>MWBV01000084.1 GCA_002069705.1 Candidatus Diapherotrites archaeon ADurb.Bin253
TTTAACAGCTTGTAAAACTGCAGCACTTATAATGCTTTTAAATTCTTCTTCGGTAAATTGTAGTAATTTTTTATTATTTGAAGAATTAGAAGGTATTTTAAAAACTGAAGCCATAACTGAATTAACATAAGCATCGCTATAAGCTGGATTATGAACGGCGTCATAAGATATTAAATTAAAATCTTCTATAGTATCAATATTTTCAAGACCATAACTTACATTTTGATCTGTAACAGCTCTTATTGAAACTCCAACTTTAATTTTGTCTTTTAAAAGGCTAGCTAAAATCGCTCCATTAGGAGTGTCTAATGTTTCAAAGCTTCCAACGACATAACTTCCATCCATTTTCAAACTTGTAACTACGTGAGAAACGCTTTTAAGAGAAACAGTTGAAATTCTATTAATATCATTAATGTCATCTGGATGATCTAATTCACCTAAAAAGTGCCTGCTTTTTACTTCATTTTGTATATCTTCAACAGCTCTATATAAAACTCTTTTAGGAAAGCGCATACCATTAGCATTAGCGTCATCGCATTTTTGAAAGACAGCTTCCGCTTTTACTTTACTACCATAACTAGCTTTTACATCTGAAACAATGGTATATTCCATATTTGGGTTAACCATTGATCTAATTAGATATTTACTTGCTAACATATTTATCAACTACGCTTTCTTACTTTTTTTAGTTTTTTTGCTGTTAGCTGCAACACCTTTAAATTCTTTTTTAATTTCTTTAAGGTCTTCTTTAACTTCTTCTGTTACAATAGCTAAATCTTCTTCAAAACTAGTTTTAGAAACTTGTGATTTTGTTTTAAGGCCAATTGCATCTTTATTTGCATTATCTAAAACACCATTAGCTTTTTCTTCTTCTGTGTCAAATTTTTTTTCTTCAGTATCAAAAACTTGTGAAGATTGTAACGCTGTTTTTTCAGTTTCTTCTTCTTTTAATTCTTCTTCATCTTCTTCTTTTAGTTCTTCTTCAATAACTTCTTCAGTATCTTCTACTAATTCTTCAGATTCTTCAGGAATTTCTTCAATTTCTTCATCTTCTAGAAATTCTTCATCTTCTGAAGAACCTTTTAAATTATCCATAAATTCATCTTTTAATTCATCTATTTCGTCTTGTAATTCTTCTTCATCATCTACTGAAATTGTCATGATAGAATCAATTAATTCGTCTAAACTTTCTTCAAC
>MWBV01000085.1 GCA_002069705.1 Candidatus Diapherotrites archaeon ADurb.Bin253
ATTAAAAAAATCAATTTATTGTAAGGGTGATTAATTAAATGAGTAAAGTTTTAAACTCTAGTGATATGGATAGTTTTATGGAAAGAAATATGAAAGAAGTAATGTTGTCTTTTATTGAAAATAGAATGGAAGAATTTTTTGATAATGAAGTTTTAGAAGATTATTTTTCAGAAATTTTAGATGATTTTGAACTTGATGAAGAAGAATACGAACAAATTAATAAAATAATGGAATATTGGAATCATGAAATGGAAAAAGCTTTTACAACTCTTAGCAATGAAAAAGTTCCTTTTCAAAGAAATAGAAATTAAATCGAGGTTTTTAATAAATGAAAAATACTGATGATATGACTAGTTTACTTGACAATTTATTAAGTAAAGATTATTCTTTAGTTTCTGCTAAAGAAGAAGATGAAGAATTAGAAGAAGTTGAAACTGAAGAACTAGAAGATGAAGAACTAGAAGATGAAGAATTTAGCGCTAAAGATTTAGAAGATTTTGCTGAAAATTCTGTTATTGATGAAGAAGAAGTAGAAGAATCAGATGAAGAATCTGAAGACAAAGAAGAACTTGCTATTGAAGAAGTAAAACAAAATGAAGATAAAGAAGTTTTAGATGAATTAGAAACAGTTGAAGAAATTAATCCTGAAGAAGAATCTGAAGAAATAATTGAAGAAACTGAAGAAGTTGAAGATGCGCCTTCTCCAATTGAAGAGCTTAAAGCTTTTTCTAAACTTGAAGAAGCTATTGATGATTTTATTATTAATTCAGATATTGATTTTTCTGCGCATCCAAAGCTTAAAGAATTTGCTGTTAAATACACTGAAGATCTTGAAAAAGTTATTGATGAACTTAGACAAGAAAAGAATGATGCTCTTTTTGATGAAGGAGTTACTGCTAGTAAAAGAGATAAAGCAATTAAAGCAGATAAAATATTTAGTGCTGATAAAAAAATAGAAACAGCATTACAAACAATAGCAGACTGTTTAAATAATTGCAGTGAAATAGATTTAGTTGATATAGATAATGACATTATTAAAAATGCACAAAGTTTTGTTATAGATTTTAATAATGGTGATTCTTTTGAAGTTAAACTAAATTATAGAGGAAAAACAAATTATTAATTAAAGAACAAGAATGATTCATTTGCTAAGCAAGACTTAGAAATTTTCTCA
>MWBV01000086.1 GCA_002069705.1 Candidatus Diapherotrites archaeon ADurb.Bin253
CCATATATTTTCGAAGTGAAAAATAAGGATGAAAAAAAGAAACTTCTTGATGATGTGTATTCATCTCAAAGTGACTTGTGGAAAAATGACGCAAAGTATTATTTGTTTGAAGGATATTGTAAATGGTTGATATAAGGGGAACTATATGAGTAAAATTATAACTCTAATGGAATGGTTGAAAGAAATTACTAGATATCCACATGATACACATAAGTTTGTTCAGATTTCAGAAAGAGAAGGAATTGGTAATCCTGTAAACCCAGATGAAAATTTTGAAAGAGTAGTTCTTTATATTTATACTGATTCTCATTGTTATAGTATTGTTGCAATTGATAAAGCTAGTGGTGATGGATATTTAGGATGTCAAGTATCAGCTAGAAAACCATTAGCTGGAGAGGATTGGGTCAGAGGAAATGATCTTCCTGACGGTCCATTTACAAGGAATACATGGGAAAAAATAAAAGATGCAATTATTGGATACGAACTAGTAGAATTATCAATTAGTGAACCTTGTTGTGAAGGTGTTCCTTATTCATCTTATACTAGATGCTCAGCAGAAGCTGTTATAACTGAAAGACCAACTGAAGCATGTAGTATTGATTCTAAAGATAAAAAGACCTGAGTTTGAAGTAAATAAAATTTCTCAGGAGAGAAAAATGTTATGTTCATATGGATGTGGTAAAGAATCTATAACTAAATTTAAAAACGGAAATTATTGTTGTAATTTAGATTTTAGAAAATGTCCCGCCTTGTCATCTAAAAGAGGAAATGGATTAAAAGAAAATTGGAAAAATAGGTCAGAATCTAAAATAAATGATTTTAAAAAAAAGCAGTCTGAAATAACAAAAATTAAATGGAAAGATTCAAATACTAGTTTGGGAAGTGTTGAGCATAGAAAAAAAATTTCAGAAAAAAGTAAAGAGATGTGGAAGGATAAAGATTTTAGAGAAAATATGATTGAAAAAATTAAGTTATGTTGGACTAATGAGAGAAGAAACTTAGTTTCAGATCGAAATAAACTTTTGTGGAAAGATGGTGTATTTTCAAGTGAAAAGTATATAAAAACATTAAAAAAAGGAACAAAAAGAGGATGGAAAAATAATATAGAACGAAAAAGTAATCTTAGTAATAAAATTAAAGAACAA
>MWBV01000087.1 GCA_002069705.1 Candidatus Diapherotrites archaeon ADurb.Bin253
CCTTGTTTAAGAAAGGGACAAATTTTTCTATAAATTTTCCTACCAAGCTTCTTCTGGAACTTGACACAGATTTTGTCTTTATTATCTTTTCAGATTCCTTAAATAATCTCTTTAATTCTTCTATATCTTGAATGTATTTAATCTGCCATTCCTTAGTTTTTTGTTCTAACAAGGAATTATTTTTTTCTAACTTAATTTCGTATTCTTT
The DNA here is from genome assembly GCA_002069705.1 of Candidatus Diapherotrites archaeon ADurb.Bin253. Classification (GTDB taxonomy): domain Archaea; phylum Nanobdellota; class Nanobdellia; order Pacearchaeales; family GW2011-AR1; genus MWBV01. The sequence goes on from MWBV01000087.1 coordinate 209, forward strand.
TTCAAGATTAGCTATTTTTTCTTTCCATTGAGAATTCAATGCATCTTCTCGGTCTCCAAATTTCTGTTTAGATGTTATCCATCTACCTATTAAGTATCCTATAATTAAGAAAACTATAATAAGAATTATTATTGTAATATCCATTTTATTTTATAATTAAAGATTTTAAAGATTCAATAAGTTTAATTCTCATTTCCCCTTCAAATCCTTTTTAATTAACTCCTCAACATATTCAGAGTAAGAAGTATTATCATCAATGCACTTCTTTTTTGCCTCTTTCCACAATTCAGGGTTAATCTTGAGACTTATTGTCTGTCTTTCCATTGGAAATTGAAGTTAATGAAATATATAAATATGTATGGAAAAGCTTATAAGTAATATATATTACTATATTACTATTAACTAAGAGGCTATATTAAAATGAAAACCTGCTCCAAGTGCCTTAAACCAATTAATGAATCAAAAGAAGATTATGTTATGTTGATAAGTAAAACAGGGCAGAGGATCAGGGAGTTCTTTGTTTTTCATAAGAAGTGCTGGATGGAGCATTTTAGAGAGTATTTTAAGAGGGTGTGAAATCAAATGATTATTATATTTAAAACAAAAGTAAACAGAAAAATGTATAAAGCTTAAAGATAATGTTAAATTATGGTAAAAATAGATTTTAAATGGTCTTGGATATATGAATCTGTAGTACATAATCCTACTGTTAAGGAAGAATTTGATTATGAAAAGTATGAGAAGTTCGTGAGCTCATTTTCAAGAAAGATTAAGCATATTTGGAAAGAGAAGGAAAAAGAGATATTCTCTTATTGTGAGGAGATAACTGGATTAAAATGGAAGAAAAAAGAAATACCTGCATATTTCATAAAAA
>MWBV01000088.1 GCA_002069705.1 Candidatus Diapherotrites archaeon ADurb.Bin253
TGCCATAAACAGTTCTTCTTTTATGTGTTTGTACGAAATATTTATTCTCTCCCAGTTTAACGGTTGGAATAAAATATTTATTCTCAGCAAAAAAAGATTCGTCTATTTCAGGAATATATGCAGGCCTTTTGTCGGTTAATATATTTTTTTCTTTAACAAGATAAATATCTTTTGGAGTAACATCTGAATAATCCCAGACAGGAACAACTTGCGGATTGCCACCCTGAAACATCGGTATAGTTACATTATTTGACTTCGGTTTAAATTCAATTTTAGGAATATCAACTTTTTCAGCTTCTTGTTCTGTAACACCTGTAATTTCTCTTTCTACCCAGTTTCGGTTATCCGGTTTTGCATCGTTTATTCTTTGTGCAAATTTCTTATCTTCTGTTTTTTGTTCTGGTGTTTCCGGTTCAACTGGTTTATCTTTTGTTTCCTGTTGATCTTGAATTAAATGCTCTAAATCTATTTTAACTTTATTTTTTTCTCTTTCCTCTATTTTTTTTCTTTTTAACTCTTCCTGTTCTTTGTCATATAATTTTTTAAATATAGGATAAAGTTTTTTATATTCATCTGTTTTAAGATAGTCTCTTTGTGTTCCGTATTCTTTTGATTTATTCTTAACATATAATATGGCATCTTTATTAGTTTTTATATTTAACCTGTTAAGAATATCCTCTTCACTCTCAGGCATTGTCTCGAAATTGTTTTCTTGTTGTTTTTCTAAAAGTTTTATCTGATATATCAGAAGCTTTCCTCCAGCGACATCAATAGAAAAATCATTATTATTGTATTGTTGTTTTAAACTGTTAATAGCTTCTTGTATATTTCCATTTTTGAAATCTATATAATTTTTAATACTTGTCTTAGAATGTTCAATCATTGAAGGAGATATTTGTTTTTCCAATTCTTCAATAGACATTTTTTCAAAATTAGAAAGAATAGATTTCTCTTCCTCTTTCTTCTCAGGAGCTTTACCATACATGTCAGCAATAAACTTCATTAACGATAATTTATACACCGCTGTCTTAGGTTTTTTCTCAGACTTCTTAGCTTTCTGTTCCTCTTTCTTCGCAGT
>MWBV01000089.1 GCA_002069705.1 Candidatus Diapherotrites archaeon ADurb.Bin253
AAAACATAAAGTAGCTTAGAGGCTTCAATAAAGCCTTTAATAATATTTTTATTATTTTTATCAACTAGAGTATAATCAAGAGTTAGTTCTTTAAATTTTTTCATTATAATATAAACCTACTTTGTATCTTAGCAATCTTTCCAAGCATATAATTATATAGTTGTTCTCTTACTTTTTCAATTTCTTCTTCAATCTCTTGAATATCGGTGTATACTAGTTCTTCTATATCTCTATGCTCTTTAAAAAAAGAATATCTGTCTTCTATTCCTAAACTAAACTTTTCTCTATTTAATTCAGATATCGAAAAAGGGTTTTGAACTATGATATCCTCATCATCCAAATAGATATAGCTTCCGCTTTTTTTTAAGTCCTCTACAAAGTTTCTCTTATATCTTTTCATTTAATCCTCATCATCTAATTTATCAGTATTATTTAATTTTCGCCATTCCTCTTCATCTATGTAAAAATCATCACCATACATTGCTGCAAAGTCCATACACTTTGAAATAAATTTTCTTGCTTCTATACAAGAAGATAATGAAAGCTGAAATATGTTTTTAGCAAATTCAGCTCTTGCATCTTTATTTCTTGAAGAATTATTTTTAAAAGATTTCAAAAGTTTCTGCATTGCTTTAGATTCTTTTTCTTTTTCTATTTCAAGTTGTTCTAAATCTTTATCTTCTAGTTGTTCTAAAAATTCTCTTTTATATGGTTTCATAATTTTAATACCTTATTTCATCTAAATATACAATCTGATAATCCATTTCTGGATCAAAATCTTCTGATTGATATTCATCTAAAAATGCTAATGATAAAACAGCTTCTTCATTATCAAAATTTGAATCAGCTAATAATTTATCATAGGCAAGAACAATCATTTTAGTTCCTGGTTTCATTTTAGAATTCCATACAGACTCTTTTCTTTTTTTACCTAATCGAACAACAGAACCAATTTTAGGTAATGATCTTTCTGTAAAATATCTTTTGTATCTTTGCATTATCTTTTCCTCTTCATATAAGTAACTTCGGTAGAGTTACTTATATGAAGAGGAAAAGATAATGCAAAGA
>MWBV01000090.1 GCA_002069705.1 Candidatus Diapherotrites archaeon ADurb.Bin253
GTAACAACTGTTGAAATACCGCCAAAAACACTTGGAGAATATGAATATCGTTATAAATCAGAAAAAATAGTAAAGCCAAACGGTCAAATAGAAACAGCAAAAGAGTTTGCAATTGAATTTAGAATTGACAAATATTATGCTTTGTATAAAGCTTTTACACTTTGGCAAGATTCTATTGTTAATCCAGTTTCTGGTGGGGTTGCTCCAGACGTTTCAGAAAATGGAATTTCTTTAATAAGAATTCCAATAACAATTACATCTGGCACTTATGATATTGAAGGAACGTTTATTCCAACTACTCAGGTTTGGAGTTTTACAGGTTGTTGGCCTAAAGAAGTTGGTGGATTTACACTAGACAATCAGAGCGGAGATCCTTTACTTACATCAGTTCGTTTTGGATATCTTTCAATGAGATAGTTTGTATTTCTTGCAATTTTTAACTATAAATATATAGAGGTTAAAAATTGCAAGATATTTTTTACGAAACAGACAATCAACTATCCACCTTTTGGGATGTTGAAATTTTAAATTTTGAAAATACTCCCAAACTTAAAACAAGAGTTATCTCTTCAACAATTCCATTTTTAAAAATAAATATAGAAAGAAGATTATCTGGTGTTTTAGCTTTTAAAGATGTAACGTTTCCAGATGAATTTTCAATAACTCTTAGAGAATCTTCAAATTTCACAGTATATAAATTCTTTAAAGAGTGGCTTTCAAAATTTTACAATGAAGAAGAAAATACGTTTAAAACATTCACAAGCAAAACAGTTTATTTACAAAATCTTTTAAATTTAAAATTTACATTTTATAGAGGCAATAATATAGCTCTCGGTGTTGGAACTGGAATAGAGGGAGTTGAATTAAAAAAAGATACAATGGAAGAATCTTTTTCTTTCTATGCTAAAAATTGTAAACCAATTGGATTTAATAATATAGATTTACAATATGATTCGAGTAGTGCATTAGAAATAACTATTAATATGATAGCTGAACAAGTTACACAGGAGAAATAAAAATGGAAGAATTGAAGCAAGAAGATATTT
>MWBV01000091.1 GCA_002069705.1 Candidatus Diapherotrites archaeon ADurb.Bin253
CCAGATTAATTGTAAAAAATTCTTCAAGCCAGAAGAAAGTAATTACTCTATAACTTAGCTGGATCAGAATGAAAAAGGGATTTATTTTTTTTTGTTTATTTTAATTGCTAAAGGGTCTCCCCTATTTTGGGTATTATTATTTAGATGTAATCACCACTCAAGTGGTGATAAATATAAGAAAAAGGTCTTTCTCCTATATTGGATATTGTTATTTAGGACAAGAGCAGTGAAATCTTTTATCTAAATATCTTACTTATCCAATAAAATAAATACACTCATACAATTTTTTTGCTTCTTGACCCTACAATATTTTGCTGTTATTATCTATTAAAAATTATTCTTTCTGAGAAAACTGTAGTTTTATTTCAAAAAGAGCATTTTGCGAGTTTGAATCTTATCTCCACTTTTTAAAACATAAAGGTAGATCCCACTGCTAACTGAATGCCCAGAATTATCCCGACCATCCCAGAGAACATTATACATACCTGAACTTTTTAATTCATTGATCAGAGTTTTTACCAGTTGACCTCTCATATTATAGATTTCTAAGAAGGTTTCTTTCTCTTCAGGTAGAGAAAAATTGATACAGGTTAAACTATTGAATGGATTGGGATAATTTTGCTTAAGAATGAAAGATATTTCAGGATTTGAAGAATCGTTAAGATTAGTTTCCAGAGGAATATGAAGGATTCCCGTGCTTCCATTTAGACTATATATGAACTCAACATTAGTCAGATTAGTTTGGAAACTAAGAGAAAATCCTTCCAGAGGGACTCTTTCGGGATTTATAAGAGTAAATTTGGCTTGATTCTGATTAAAGGCACTCATAAAGGATTCTATATTATTTAATTCCATTTCTATATTCTGAATAGAATCCGAAGGTGTTATTTCCCATTCAAGAGAATATAAGTCCTCTGGTGGATTCAGATGAAATAATATCTCTTTTTCTGATGGATGTTCAAGGAGCTCAAAAGATATGTTTATTGGAGGAATCTCAAGTTCTTCCCCATTCTGAACTTCATAATGATACCTGGGATT
>MWBV01000092.1 GCA_002069705.1 Candidatus Diapherotrites archaeon ADurb.Bin253
GAAAACAAATATATTTTCTAATTCTTTTTTTATTTCTTCTACTTCTGGAAAATTTTGATAATGAATAATTTTGTAACCTTTTTCTTTTGCTCTTTTAACATTTTCCAAGTTATCATCAATAAACAAACATTCCTCTGGATTTAAGCCATATTCATTAATCCTTTTAGTTAATAGTTCGAATGCTTTTGCATCTGATTTTAAGCATTTAAAGTTAAATGAGGTAAAAATCTCTTCAAAACCATCATAAATTCCTATTTCCATGTTAGCATCATAATGTTCTTTTTTAGCATCTGTGAATCCAAACAATATTATTCCTTTTTCCTTAAGTTCTTTAATTGTGTCTAATAATTCTTGATTTATTTCCTTAAATTTTGAATAACCTTCTTTATAATCCTTAATCGCTGCATCAACATCTTGCAAATCAGGTTTTAATCTTAAGAAAAATTTTTTAAAATCTTCTTTTCCAACATCTGATTCAGAGTAAATTCTTATTAATTCTGCATCTTCTGATTCAATGAATAACCCTAATCTTACTTCTTCGTTAAATGCTGGAATAGATATGTGTTGTGACTTCTTTGTATTATCTTCTGCAGAGTATACTAATTTATTATATTTTACTTCCTTTACGCCAGCTTTCTTTAATTCTTCATCAATTTGTTTTTGAAAAGTTTCCATGGTTTCTGCATCATTTTGTAACCATATAACACCATTTTCAACTCTATCAATATTAAAATCTCCGCTTTCTATAATCTTTGAAATCTTTTCTAAATCTCCAACAGTAGAAGGGGTTATAAGAAGATAGCTTGGAAGTTCTTTAGCACTTATTTCAGCTTTTACTTCTTCTACTGAAACGCCAGCTTTAACAAATTTTATTGCATCTGAAGTTGAAAATCCAAGTTCTTTAAATAAGCGTATTGACATATAAGCTCCTTTTACCCTTGATATACTAAATCATAATAGGAATCGTTAGAACCGGGTTCAACTTTATATTTTATACCACTTAAGTTAATAGTATCACCTATTTCTACATCTTCAAG
>MWBV01000093.1 GCA_002069705.1 Candidatus Diapherotrites archaeon ADurb.Bin253
AAAAAATTTTTGACTCTTACGAATGATGAAACATTTATTATAGAAAGATTAATAAGTTTTCATGACTCAGGAAAAAAAAATCCAGAATTTCAAAATAGAATGAGAAAAAAATTATGTTGTAATAAATTATTTAAATGGAATGGAGGAAACGTTCCTCATGAATGGTTGTCTCCTGCATTTATAAGTGAACACGAAGAAGATAAGATTAAAGAAGTATTTAACAAAATTGGCCTTGACAGAGATAGATTCTTTAACTTTTTTATTTTTATAATTCTTTCACACCATAACAGAGAAAATCAAGTCCCAAATTCAGAATTAATTAATAGTATAATCAACTGGATTAATTACAATTGGGAATTTAAGTTAGAATACTATTATAATGTTCAGGATATACTTAATACCTATAACACCTCAGAAGATAAGAGCCTGTGGAACATATTTTTTAATTATAGAGTAAGATGGCTTGGATCTTTAATGAAATGTGACTACTGTGCTTCTGCAGGGATCAAACCTGAAGAGTCTTATAATGGTGATTATCAAAAAGATTTTAAGGAATTTCTTGATAAAAAAAATATTCAACTCAGGGAATTTCAGAAAAAAGTTGGAGAAGAAAATAACAAAAGCATCATTCTTATTGCTTCTACAGGAATGGGTAAAACAGAAGCTGCAATGAATTGGATAAATGGAAAAAAGGCTTTCTACTTATTGGGTATAAGAATTGCTGTCAATGAAATGTATAAACGATTTCAGAATATTTTTGGTGAAAATGTTGCTTTACTTCACGGTGAGACATCTTATTTCTTTGCAGAAAATGAAACAGGTGAAGATGATTATGATATTAAAATAGAAAAAGCAAGAAAATTATCTTTTCCTTTGACAGTAGCAACAGCAGATCAGTTAGTAATTAGTGTATTCAAGTATCCAGGATTTGAACTTACATATCTTACATGTAGTTATAGTAAAATTGTATTGGATGAGATTCAAAGTTTTGCTCCAGCTGCTATTGCAGCTATTG
>MWBV01000094.1 GCA_002069705.1 Candidatus Diapherotrites archaeon ADurb.Bin253
ATATGAACATGTATCGGTAAATCTTGTTAAAGTAGTTAGAGAACGTTGTAAAAAAGAAGTAAAGAAATTTGTGAAAAATCCCCTGGAATGTGTAAATAAATATGGAGAATATGTTAGTAATAAAATGGATAAAATAGATGTTTTAATTAATAAACTAGAGGGGAATAAATTTTGTCGAGCAAAAAGATTTTTAAATACACAGGAAAAAAAAGAAGAGTTTCAAAAGAAACAACCTGTATTATATCAAAGATTAGAACCTTTATTAGATAAACTTAATGGAAAAAGACAAACACCAGTCAATGATTTATTAAGAAAAGAAAAGAATTTTAATTTTGATGAAAGAAAAGCTATCTGGAATCATTTTAGTGAATAGTAAAAAAAGAAAAAGGTAAAGGTCTATAATTTTTAACAAATTTTTAACATAAATTTTCTCCTGTACAAGAATTTTTATAGTATTATAATATTATAAAATAAAAAGAAAGGTTATTGTGTATGAAATTGATTCCCAGCTCTTATATAACAACATCTAAATATTATATGAAAGAGAAAAGTGCTCCTGAAGAAACCTGTTCTTTCACTAAAGATGAAGTCATTAGTGGAGATAGAAATTATTGCTTACCACTCCAGGGTTTGAAGGCACTCCAGAGAAAGGTGGCTCTTCTTTCTGATTCTACAAGATGTTTCTTTGAATCTCTTTCCTTTGGAGGAGGTCTTTTTACTCTTACAGGGGAGGGTATGGTAATTCTTTCTTCTTTTTTAACTGCTGCCCAGGGTTATTTATCTTCTATACCTGTTAAAATCAGCCAGAAAATAACTACAGAACAATCTTCTTTAGAAGCTTATAATAGTCTGGAACCTTATGAAATAATTACACAGGAAAAAATGCATGCTATATCTAAATCAGGTTGGAGAGGGGAACCTCTCTGGTGCGGAGCAGGGCTTTTTGAAGATAATCATCTAATGGCCTATGAAGTACAAAAATCTGATGGGTCTTATAAACTTAAAGTGGCAGG
>MWBV01000095.1 GCA_002069705.1 Candidatus Diapherotrites archaeon ADurb.Bin253
ACCTTTACCTTTGCCTTTATTTACCTTTAATTACTTATAAACATTCAAAAAGAATTTCCACATATCCTCTTGAGATAAATTTCTATGATTCCAATAATATCTAATATTTCTTAATCTTCCTTTTTCGGATCTACCATATTTTAATCGGCTAAGCCTTCTTTTTTCTGTGTTCTTTCTTTTAGCATCACTCTTTCGATTCACTTCTCTTGCTTTTTCTAGCAAAACAGGATCATTTTTAATTTTTTGCCATCTTTCTTTGGAATTCATATATTGTTATACATCCTTATGCTTTAATGCGTATTTAAGCTTTTCCCTGAATTCTTCGATAGTTTCTATTTCTATTTCTACAAATTTAGTATTTCTAGGATACATTTCTATAACTTTGTCAAAATCCTCTAAAGCAGATTCTATCAATTCAAATACAATATTTTCTACTTCTTTTTTTCCTACATTGTATCCTTCATCAAATGCTTCTTTAATAGTAGTTCTCTTTTTTCTTTCTTTCATTATAACACCAACATACTTTCAATATATTCTGCAATACATTCTATATCATTATTAAACATAACTCCCATTTCTTTCTTTTTGTTTTTAAATTCTTCATAGCCTTTTCCCATATCTATAATAATCGGTTCATGTATACCCGGCCTGGTAAACTGCTCCATCTTCTTTTTTTCAGCAGCAGAAGTTAAATTAGTTTCTATTTCTATGCAAACACTTTGTTTAAAAGTTTTTGTTCTTCCAAGATCATCTTTGCCTTTATATTCATATTCTACATAAATATCAGGAATACCGGGACTTTTAAACATTTGTGAAAATGTATCTGGATTTTTGTCTTTATAGCCTTTCTTTATGCATATGTATTTGGCTATTAAAATGCAGGTACTATGAAACAACCCTCCATGTATGGGAACGTCTATTCTATTGTGATTTATTACGATGATTATTCCTCCTCTGGGAAATTTAATTTAGCAAATTCTTTAAATAGTTCCTTTGCTTTTTTATCAT